>JBLIJY010000168.1:0-5720 GCA_047636095.1 Hydrogenophaga sp.
ACGTTGGCATTTACGTGGGCGACGGCAAGTTCATCCACTCGCCGCGCGCGGGCTCCACGGTGAGAGTGGAAGACATGCGCAAGTCTTACTGGGAAACCCGCTTCAACGGCGCGCGACGTGTGACCACCGTGGCACAAGTCCCCCAACGCTCCCGCTGACAGGCGAGCAAAATCCCCTGTTTGGGGGATACCGGGATATTCAGCGCAAGCGCACCATTCGCTTGCGCAACCCGCATCAAGCCGCACCGTTTCACCACGCAGTCAGCACTCATCGCGGATACGCCTAGAGCCCAGCCAGCCACGGCTGCGCAACGTTTCCGTGAAGAGCGCGTCTTTCAACGTGTGCCAAACTTTTCGGAGCATGTCCCTCATCTCAGGGATGACGCCGCGCAGTACGAGCCACATCATGAAGCCTATTGCGACCAACGACCCGGCGACCTTGTTTCCCAGCCTGCTCTTTCAAGCCTACAAAGTGGTGCTGGTGGTCGATTTGGTGGAATCGGTGCGCCTAATGGCTGGCCATGAGGCCGCAGTCGTGGCTCAATGGAATGCCTTCATGGACGACGCAGCCCGACGCGTCGTGCCGGCGCACAAGGGTCGACTGGTCAAGAGCCTGGGTGACGGCTTGCTGGCAGAGTTCGGCGAGGCAACGGACGCGGTCAGAGCAGCGATGGATCTGCACGCTTTTTTTGTACCGTTCAACCATCCATTACCAGCCGATCAGCAGCTGCACCTGCGCGCTGGCATCAATGCCAGCCACCTTTATGTGGGCGAGTACGACGTGTACGGCCACGGCGTTAACCTGGCAGCACGCGTGGCCACCCTGGGCAATGCGGGCGAGATCGTGGTGACTGCGCCGGTGCGCGACAGCATCGTCGACGGGGTGGATGGTGAGGTTGAAGACATGGGTGAGAGCTATCTCAAGCACTGGCCCGAGCCGGTGCGCACCTGGCGCGTGCACCCATTGCGCAGCGGTCAGCCCAGCGATCGGCCTGAAAAGCGCGGGGCATCGACTGCCGATTTTCGACCCTCCATCGCCATCATCTCGTTCGAAGCTCGCACGCTTGCATCCGAACATTTTGTGATTGGCGAGCTGATTGCCGACGGCATGATCGCCCAACTCGCGCGCAGCCAAGACATCCGTGTGCTCGCGCGCCTGTCCACCACCGCCTTTCGTGGCCAGCACACCACCCCCGGCGGGATTGACGCCCGACCAGACGCCACCTTTGTGCTGAACGGCAGCTACGCGGTGGTTGGCGACCGAGTGCTGATCACCGCCGAGCTGGCAGATATGCGGCGTGGCAAGGTGGTGTGGGTCGAGCGCATTGACGGTGACACACTGGACCTGACGCAGGTGCAAAGCGAACTCATCCGCTACCTCTCAACCGCCTGTGTCCACGCCTTGCTCAACGCTGCGGGGTAAAGAGCCTCATGCTGCCGCCACCACAGTTCAACCGCCAAGCGCGCATGCTGGGTGGCACCAAACTGCTGCCTGCCTCCAGGCTGTACGGTGCCTGTAGCTCCCCACCACTGTTGGTGAAGGTGCGGCTCACCAACGCGCTGGCAGGGGCTTGAGCAGCCAGATCCAGCGCTCGCGCACAGCGACATAGCCACCGGCCTCCAGATCGCGCATGAGGCGACTGACCATTTCGCGCGAGCAGGCCAGGTGTTGCGCTATCGCTTGGTGGGTGATGCGCTCGCGCAGCGCACGCAGACCCTCAGGGTTGGGCTCGCAGGCAAGCTGGTTGAGCAGGCGAATCAGCCGACCATAGACATCGATCAGTGCCACACTGCGCGCGCTCTCCGTGGCGAGCCGGGCGCGGCGAATCAGCCGGCCCATGAGCTCCAACGCAAATTCAGGGTGGCTGATGATGTAGGCCAGCAGCGTTTCACGTGTGACCACCGAGCACAAACTGGCTTCCAGCGCCTCCACATGGGCCGAGCGCAGACCTCCATCGAGCGACATCTCGCCCACGTATTCCAGCGGACCGTGAATACCCAGGGTGAGTTCTTTGCCGTTGTTGTCAGCCACGTAGGCTCGCAATCGACCTTGCAACACGATATAGAGCGTATCGCCTATCTCGCCTTCCTGAATCAGCAGCGTGCCACGCCGGTAGCGTCGCTGCACCCCCAACGCCGCCAGAGCCTCGATGTGTTGGTGGGGATGAATAGGATCGGGACGGGCGGCTGGGTGCATGCGGAATCAGATTTTGACCAATTTCGCAACATTGTGTCGCATTGGCGCGAGGGTCCGCAAGACAGGGACCACCGGCGGCAGGCTGTGGATGCGCTGGATCAGCCGGCGGATGCTCGGACAGCCCGTCTTCTCACGCAGCGACTTCACTTGGCTGCGCACGGTGGACTGCGCCACGCCGTTTTCGCGGGCAATGTCTGACACCTCCAGCCCACGACACAGCCCGATCATCACCAACTCTTCACTCGGACTCAGGCGCTGCGCACGCGCGTACATGCGTACAGCAAGGTTGTCGCAGGCGCTTTGGCGAGTCAGAAGCACCAGCACGGTGGGCGAGCCTGCCTCTAGCGGGTGACTCAGGGGAATGAAGGCCACCGGCATATCGCCCTGGCCCCGGTCAAGGAACACCAGCTTGCGCTGGCCGCGACAGGCGTGCTCCAGGGCTTGCTCGATCTGCTCGCACAGCTCGGTGCTCCGCCCGGTGAGCCGGTTGTTTACCGAGGCGAGCAAATGGCCGGTGAGCAGTTCGTGACGCGCCAGGTGGTTGGCTTGCACGATCTCGCCCTGGGCGTTGATCACCAGAATGCCGTAATCGATTTCGTCGATCACCCGCAGCAACTGGACCAGCCCGGTGTCCATGGCTTCAAGGCGTTGCTGCGCAGTCTGAGCGCTGGTGCTCCATCCGGATTCGTTGATTTGCCACATGTTTGGCTCCTCCATTGGTGTTGTGTGCGACCAATGTAGGGCGTTACATGCGTGACAAAAGGTATCCAGTTGCCGCTCCGCTTGTGACGCAGTTCCCACTTTCGGGTATAGGGTCCCGGTGGGTCAGCGGCTTCGCAAGTGGCCAGCCAGTCTTGTGATCATGCGGTGCCTTGCCTCACGCAAGGGACGCGGTGCGCCGACCAACCCCCACCGCCGCATACACCGATACCATCAGCACCGCCGCCGCTCCGGCCAGCGTGAGCGCATACCAGCCGCGGTCCATGAATTGGCCGAACACGATCGGTGACAGCGCAAAGCCAATATCAAGACCCGAATACACCGTGCCGTAGACGCGACCGGTCGCGCCCTTGGACGTGGCCTTTTTGATCATCATGTCGCGGCTTGGTCCGCCGATCCCGACCGCAAAGCCGGTGGCGGCCAGCGCCACCAGGGTGCCGCCAGCGCCCAGCCAGCCGGTGGCGCAGACCAGCAGCAACAGGGCGCCAGCCGTCATGGCGCAGGCCACCACCTGATCGCTGGAGATGCGGTGCTGCGGGCTGTAGGCGGCCACAAACCCGCCCACTACCATGCCCAGCGCGCCACACAGCATATAAGCGCTGATGGTCAGCGTGGCAGCTTCCATGCTCACGCCATGCAAATTCTTCAGGATCGAGGGCGCGTAACTTTGCACCACGGCAAGCGTCACGGTGGAGAGCAGGAAGAACGCAAAACACCACCAGATCACCGGCAGCTTCAGGTACGCCAGCTCAGAAGTTTGGGACGCATTGGCATCTCGCACCACCACCTCCGTGCGCAATTTGTCGCGCTGCCAGAACAGCACGCCCAGTATCACCACATACATCGCCGCCGCCGCGAGGTAGGCGGTGCGCCAGTCGGCGAGAGCTGTGATGCCCACCAGAAAAGCGGGTGTCAGCGCCCAGCCCAGGTTGCCTGAGAGACCGTGAGCGCTGAAGGCGTGGCCCAGGCGCGGGGCTGAGACGCGCTGGTTCAGGACGGTGAAGTCGGCCGGATGAAAGGGAGCGTTGCCCAAGCCCGCGATGGCCACCACCAGCAGCAAGCCGCTGTAACCTGTTACCTGCGATGCCACCAACGAGGCCAGTAAAAAGCAGCCGATGGCCGCAAACAGCACCGGACGCGCGCCCAGTCGGTCCACTACAAAACCCGACAGCGCCTGGCCGGTGCCCGAGATGGCGAAGAACAGCGTCATGAGCAGCCCCACGTCGGAATAGCTCAGACCAAAATCGCGGATGAAGATAGGGAACAGCGGCGCCAGCAGCAGATGGGAGAAATGGGAGGCGCCATGCGCCAAGCCAACCAGGCCGATCACAGCGGCGTCTTGCTTGAGCGGTATCGGGTTGGCAGAAGAAATAGCGTCTAGGGTGGCGGTCGTCATAGAGGCCGCATGTTACGCCGCAGGGCGCTGCGCCAGCATCCACCGCGCGACATGCACAACACCAGCGCATCGGCTCGCCCGCCCCTGCACCGCAGCGGGGAGCGTGCGCCAGCTTGGCTCACGAAAACGGCGGCTTTGGGCTGTCAAAGGCCTGTCACACCAGATGGGTACGCTGGCCCGCATCTTGCAAAGCACCTGAGCCGGTTAACGCCACCAGCGGCAACCGCGCAAACCTGGAGTCCGCCTCATGCCCTCACACACCCCCCGTTTGTGCAAAACCGCCAAAGCCTGGGCCATGCTTGCCCAGCCTGCGCCGATCAACCGCTCGATCCATGCGGTGCTGTTGCTGGCCAATGGCCAGCGCAGCGAGCAGGAACTGTCCATGCTGCTGGGTGCCGATGTCTCGGGCTTGACAGAGGGCCTGAGAATACAAGGCTATTTACAGCCCGCTGCGCAGAATCTGTTTGACGATGGGTGGGAGGACGCGGCCGAGCCAGCGCCCAACCACACGCCGACCTCAAGCCGGTCCACTGAACTCACAGCCAGCGCTTGAGTAGACCCATGACGCGGTCGAACTTGGTGCCGTACGGTGGGTAAAACAGATCGCCCATCGCAAAGCGCGACTGCACCATCACCGACTTTTGCTGCGTGAACCGCAGAAAGCCAGCTTCCCCATGGTAGGCACCCCAGCCGCTCTCACCCACACCGCCAAACGGCAGGTTGTCGTGGGCGATGTGCATCAGCGTGTCGTTCACCGTCACACCACCACTCACCGTGCGCTGTAACACCCGGTCGCGCGCGGCGGCGTTGGTGCCGAACCAGTACAGCGCCAGTGGCCGAGGCCGCTCATTGATGTAGGCCACCGCGTCGTCGGGTGAGTGGTAGCCGAGCACCGGCAGCACCGGGCCAAAAATTTCTTCGGTCATCAGGCGCGAGTCGGCCGGCGCATCGAAAACCAGCGTGGGCGCCATCTGGCGGTCTGATGAAGCAGCGCCCTGCCCCAGCGTGACCACGCGCGCGCCTTGCGCCTGCGCCTCACGCACCAGCGAATGCAGCCGCGACAGGTGGCGGTCGGTGAGAATGGCGGCGTAGTCCGGGTTGCCAGCGATGGTGGGGAACAGCCGCGCAACGGCAGCGCCATAGGCCTGCTCAAAAGCCGCCTCCATGCCGCGCGGCAGCATCACGTAATCGGGTGCGATGCAGGTCTGGCCTGCGTTGAGCAACTTGCCGTGCGCGACCTTGAGCGCCGCGTCGGCCAGGTTGACCGAGGCATCGAGAATGCAGGGCGACTTGCCACCCAACTCCAGCGTGGTCGGCGTGAGGTTGGCGGCGGCGGCGGCGGCCACCTTGCGTCCCACGGCGGTCGAACCGGTGAACAGCAGGTGGTCAAACGGCAGGCTGGCGAATT
>JBLIJY010000169.1:0-5683 GCA_047636095.1 Hydrogenophaga sp.
GCGATCTCGGCTCCCTGCCCGATCTGCCCGGCAACCTCACACCGGTCTGGGAACATTTGCAGTCGCGCGTTCATTGACTCGCTGATTTTATGAACACCCCCCGCGCCCGCGCGGCACCCAGTGCCCTCGCGGGCATTCTCTTTCTGGTGGTGGCAGTGGCTTGCTTCGCGGTGCTCGACACCACCGTGAAATACATCGGGGCCACGGTTTCGGTGGTGGTGTCGGTCTGGTTTCGCTATGCGTTCCAGGCGCTGGCCACCAGCGCCATCATGCTGCCCCGAAGTGGCAAGCGGCTGCTGCGCACCGCCCACCCGCGCTTTCAGTTCCTGCGTGGCCTGCTGCTCACCGGCATCAGCGCGCTGGCTTTTATCAGCCTGCAATACATGCCGGTGGGCGCCTTCACCGCCATCGTCATGACCGTGCCGCTGGTGGTCACGCTGCTGGCGGCGGTGTTCCTCAAAGAGCGGGTGGGGGCGCTGCGCTGGTTGCTGGTGGTCGGCGGCTTTGTTGGCACCTTGCTGATCGTGCGCCCCGGCGGCGCGGTGCTCGGCTGGGCCAGCCTGCTGCCGCTGGGCCTGGTGCTGATGTACGCCTGGTTTCAGATCCTCACCAGCCAGATGGCGCGCACCGAAAACCCGCTGACCATGCATTTCTACACCGGCTGGGTCGGCGCCTTGCTGTCCTCGATGGCCTTGCCGCTGTTCTGGACCGTGCTGCCCGACGCCAAAACGCTGGCCCTGCTCAGCCTGATCGGTCTGATGGGCACGGTTGGCCACTTTCTGCTGATTCTGGCGTTTGCACGCGCGCCGGCTTCTACGCTCACGCCCTTTAGTTACAGCCAGGTCGGTTTTGCGATGCTGGGCGGCTGGCTGGTGTTTGACCATGTGCCAGGCAGCTGGGAGCTCAGTGGCATCGCGCTGATCGTGCTGTGCGGCGCCAGCGCCAGCTGGATCACCGCGCGCGAAAAACGCTTGCCCAGCGAAATTCCCGAACCCTGACGCGCGCATCAAAAGGCCAATCCACGCGTGAGCGCGGCCAGAGCCGACGTCTGCGAAAATCACCTGTATGTCGCAGTACTTTGAAGTTCATCCCGAAAACCCGCAACCGCGCCTGCTCAAGCAAGCGGTGCAGTTGCTGGCGAAAGGCGGCGTGCTGGCGGTTCCCACCGACTCCAGCTACGCCCTGGTCTGTCAGATCGACGACAAAGCCGCTGCCGACAGCCTGCGCCGCATCCGCCGGGTGGACGACAAACACCACCTCACCCTGCTCTGCCGCGATCTGAGCGAGCTGGCCAACTACGCCCGGGTCGACAACCGACAGTACCGCTTGCTCAAGCTGGCCACCCCTGGACCCTACACCTTCATTCTGGAGGCCAGCAAGGAAGTGCCACGGCGCCTGAGCCACCCCTCGCGCAAAACCATTGGCCTTCGGGTGCCCGGTCACAACACCTTGCAGGCCTTGCTCGATCTGCACAGCGGTCCGCTGCTGGCCACCACGCTGATTCCACCGGGCGAAACCGAGCCGCTGAACGATGCCCAAACCATCCGCGAACGGTTCGAACGCGAACTCGCCGGCGTGGTCGATGCCGGCGCCTGCGCGATGCAGGCCACCACGGTGATCGACCTCACGCCCATGGGCGACGGCGGCGAGCCCGAGGTGGTGCGCGTTGGCCAGGGCGCGCTGGCACCGCTGGGTCTCGGAGGATGATCAGCCAGGTTGGCTCTGTGCGCGTAAGGGACAATAGCGGTTTGCCCGCCCACCTATGAACGCCGACAGCATCATCCAAGCGATCACAGTCAACGCGATTCCCCTGCTGCTGGCCATCACCCTGCACGAAGCGGCCCACGGCTACGTAGCGCGCCGCTTGGGTGACAACACGGCGTATCTCTTGGGGCGGGTCACGCTCAACCCGATCAAGCACATTGACTTGATCGGCACCATCGTGATGCCTTTGGTGCTCTTCGTCGCGTCCAGCGGCGCCTTCTCCCTTGGCTACGCCAAGCCAGTCCCGGTCAATTTCAACCGCCTTCGCAACCCCAAGCTGGACATGGTCTGGGTGGCGCTGGCAGGGCCAGGCTCCAACTTGCTGCAGGCCATTGCCTGGTTGGTGCTGTTTTATGTGGGTCAAGCGTTGGGCATTGATGAGCCGTTTTTTGGGCTGGTCTGTGCCGCTGGCGTCAAGTGGAATCTGGTGCTGATGATCTTCAACCTGTTGCCCCTGCCGCCACTGGACGGCGGACGGGTGCTGGTGGGCTTGCTGCCACACGGGCCCGGCAATGCCGTGGCACGCGTCGAGCCGTTTGGCTTCTTCATCGTGATCGCGCTGGTCTTCACCGGGGTCCTTGCTGATTACTGGTTGAGGCCGCTGATGGGCTTGTCCATGCAGTTTCTCCAACTTTTGCTCTCGCCCCTTCGCGCCCTGCTGTTCTGAATTCGCCCCGCCCATGAAATCACAACGCGTCCTCACCGGCATCACCACCTCGGGTACCCCGCACTTGGGGAACTACGTGGGCGCGATCCGTCCCACGGTGCGCGCCAGCCGCCTCGCCAGCGTGGAGAGCTTTTACTTTCTTGCCGACTACCACGCGCTGATCAAAGTAACCGAGCCCGCGCGGGTGCAGCGCTCCACGCTGGAGATCGCCGCCACTTGGCTGGCCTGCGGGCTCGACCCGGGACAGGTGACTTTCTACCGTCAGTCCGACGTCCCTGAAATTCCCGAGCTCACCTGGCTGCTGACCTGCGTCGCCGGCAAAGGTCTGCTCAACCGCGCCCACGCCTACAAAGCCTCTGTCGATAAAAACACCACCGCCGGCACCGATCCCGACGCGGGCGTGAGCGCGGGGCTCTTCATGTACCCGGTGCTGATGGCAGCGGACATCCTGATGTTCAACGCGCACCAGGTGCCGGTGGGGCGCGACCAGGTGCAACACATCGAAATGGCGCGCGACATCGCTGCCAGCTTCAACCACCTCTACGGCGAGCACTTCACCCTGCCAGAGGCTGCGATCGAGGCTCATGTGGCCACCCTGCCCGGGCTTGATGGCCGCAAAATGAGCAAAAGCTACGACAACACCATCCCGCTGTTTGTGCCGCGCGAGCAGCTGCGCAAACTGATTCAGGGCATCGTGACCGACTCGCGCGCGCCCGGCGAGCCCAAAGACACAGCCGGCTCGGCGCTGTTCCAGATCTATCAGGGCTTTGCCAGCGCCGAGGAGACCCATGCATTCGCCCAGGCCTATGCCGATGGCATTGCCTGGGGCGACGCCAAACAGCAGCTGTTCGAGCGGCTCGATCAGGAAATTGCACCCATGCGCGCGGTCTACGACCAGCTGATCCAAAACCCAGCCGACATCGAGCGCAGCTTGCGCCAAGGCGCCGAGAAAGCGCGTGCCATCGCCACCCCGTTCACGGCGCGACTGCGGCACGCGGTCGGTCTGCGCGCGCTCGACAGCGTGGCCGCACCAGCCCTCCCCGCGAAAATGGCGAAATCAGCTTCGCCCAGCGTCAAGCAGTACCGCGAGTCCGACGGGCGTTTCTATTTCAAGCTGGTCGATGGCTCAGGCCAGACGCTGCTGCAAAGCCAGGGCTTCGACTCTCCCCGGCAAGCGGCCGAAGCCGTCAGCCAGTTGCGCGAGCACGGTGCCGCTGCCTTGCCGGCCTTGGCACACCAGGTGGCGTCCAGCGCCACCCCAGAAGTCTTGGCGGCTGCACTGGCGACCTGGATGACCCCAGCGTGAAACACGCCGACAAGCGGTTGTCTGGTCTGCCGATAGAGCGCAGGGAACGGCGCATCATCGGGCTATGGCATTTCGCCGCTCAGCAAGCTCCCGCGCTATTTTGACGTCCCATCGCCAAACGCCTTCATTATCGATATGCTTACTTTCGATATAACAATTACCAACATTCCCTCCTGCCATGAGTATTTTTGTCATTGATGACCACCCACTGATGCGTGAAGCCGTCGTCATGTTGCTGCGTCGGTTGCGTGCGAACACACAAGTGGTTGAGCTGGAACGGATGGCCACGGTGAGCAAGGCGATTGCAGAACACGGGGTACCCGAACTGGTTTGTCTGGATTTGAAACTCCCAGACACCAATGGCGTCTCCGGTGTGCGTGAGATGCGCCAAATGCTGCCTGACACCTCGCTCATCGTGCTCTCCGCCTCTCCCGCATCCGACTACGAAGACCTGGCCCGCGAAGCCGGTGCCGATGCTTACGTGGAAAAGTCGGCTGGCGCGGCGCAAATCGCCAAGGTGCTGCGCGAGTTCCTGACCGATGAGATCGAGGATGAAAACACGCCCACGGTCCCCGACAAACTCTCCAAGCGGCAAAAGCAGCTGCTGGTGATGCTGGACCGGGGGTTGTCCAACCGCGACATCGCCGAGGAGCTGCAGATCAGCGAGCACACGGTGAAAGTGCACCTGTGGCGGCTGTTCCGCCGGCTCAACGTGAAAAGCCGCTCACAAGCCAGTCACCTCGCGCGCACCGCTGGTCTGCTCGACCTCTGATCGGGCCGATGGGCCCGAAACTCAGGTCGGGGACTGAATCAGGGTGGCTTTGGGTGCCTCGTCCGCTTGGGTTTGGGTGAGGGCAGGCAGCGTGACCCGAAACACACTGCCACGCCCCAAAACCGAATGGAGCGCCAGCTGGTAACCCAAGCGCGTGCTCAGCTTGGAGACGATGGTCAAACCCAGACCCAGGCTGTCCTCGGTGCCCTGGTGCTGCGAGATCCGGAAGAACTCCTGAAAAATCGCCTGTTGGTGTTCCGGGGCAATCCCCACACCGGTGTCCCAGACCTCGAACACCAGCAGACCATCGTGTTGACGCAGCGCGATCAGTACTCCACCCTGGGGCGTGTGGCGCAGCGCATTGGAGACCAGATTGCCCAGCATACGACGCAACACCACCGGATCGGCCCAAATCGTGACGGGCGGCGCTCGGGTGCGCAGGCTGAGCGACTTCGCCTGAGCCATCGGCTCAAAGCGCATCGACAGATCGGCCAGCAGTTGCTGCACGTCCACAGGCTGCAAGTGCACCTTGTAGTTGCCCGCGTCGATGCGGGTGAGGTCAAACAGCGAATCGAACAGCTCGTTGACCGCCCAGGTGGCCTGCAGGATGCGTGGCGCGATGTCGTGCCCCATTTCAGGCTCGCTGGCCAACCAGTCGGCGTAGAGGCTGAGCGCGTGCACAGGCTGGCGCAGATCGTGGGCGGCTGACGCCAGAAACCGGTTCTTCGTGTCCACCGCGCGCAAAGCGGCGTGGGTTTGTTGCTTCAGGGAATCGATCAGCTCCTGATTGGAGAACTGCACCTCGTAGCTGGCGCGGTGCACGGCGCTCAAGCGCCGCCCTGCGAAATTCAACAGCCACCAGAAAGCCAGCATCAGCACCAGCAGCAGCAGCGTCAGCTCTGTGCTGGGGTTGACCACCTGACCCAGCAGCCCCGGCAGCAACAAGCCCACGATCGCAGTCACCATCAACCCGCCCACATAGCGGCGGAACAAAGGCAAATAAGGAGAAAAAGCGGTCAGGGAAACAATCCCGTGGAGCAACACCACCAGACCCACCACAAACTGCGTCTGGAGGTTGGCCTGCTGAAAGGTGATGCCCACCGAAGCCCCCCACAGCGCCCCGACAGCGGTCCAGGTCCAGCCGTAACGATCGACAAACGCCTTGCGTATCGCG
>JBLIJY010000170.1:0-5677 GCA_047636095.1 Hydrogenophaga sp.
TTGGCGGTCGGTGGCTCGCTGATTTTTTCCTTGCTGTAGAACACCTCGGCCGCCGGGCTGCTGGTGTAGCTGACCACGATGGGCCGCGTGCCGCCGTTGCGGCTGAACTCGGTGTAGTAGGCCTCGCTCCAGCCCTTGACCACCTTCACCCCGTTGGCCCGCATCTGCGCCCACCAATCAAAGGCGGCTGCTTCGCCCAGACCGGCGATGGTGGCCAGCAAAAACGCCTGCCCGGGGCTGGAAGTGGCGGGGTTGGGCACCACCAGCAATTTGGCGTAAACCGGCTTTGCCAGATCGGCCAGCGAGGTGGGCAGCGCCAGGCCATTCTTCGCAAACCAGACTTTGTCGATGTTGAGGTTCACGTAGCCGTAATCCACCGGCACCACGTCAGCACCCAGGCTCACCGCAGACGCGCGCTGGATGGCAGGACCGGTGTAGGCCTCGATCACGCCAGCGGCCTGGGCGCGGGGCAGCAGGGTGTTGTCGATGCCAAACGCCACATCGGCGATCGGACGCGCTCGGGTGAGGATGAGCTTGTTGACCATCTCGCCCGCATCACCGGCTTTGACGATTTGCAGCTTGACGCCGTGTTGCTGCTCGAAACCAGCCAGCAACTCCTTAGGCAGATCAAACGAGCTGTGGCTGATGACACGCAGTGGCATAGGCGTCTGCGCCATGGCTGCCTGGCCGATCAGCGCCCACGAGCAAAAAGCCGATGCCGTGACTGAGAACAAAAACCGCCGTTGCATGAAAACCGCCTTGTGAAAAACGCCTGCGGGGCCTGCGAAGGCAACCAGAAGCGTTGAACCCAGGCGGCTGCGCACCCAGGCGGCCGGCTCATCACGCTCCCTACGCTGGCACAACCCAGATCAGGTGAGAGGGGTATTTCTCAGCCGCTGCATCGCTGCAAGGGCACCCCCGGTGAAAAACGCCGATTGTAGATTCGTCGCGCTCAGTGCGCGCCGCCCGCGCCTGCATCGGCCACACCCACCCTGGGCTTGACCGGTCCAGACCACCCGCCCGCCACAAAAAAGAACCAGGGGTTATCGCCCACGACAAAAAGGCTCCTGAGGGAGCCTTCTGGGTGAGTCGGTCGGGCAATGTTGCCGCGCCCGCGGCGCTCAGCCGCCCTTCTTCGAGCGCTTGCCCGGGTTTTTCTTGCTGCGCGTGGCCATACCACGCTCCAGGCTCACGCGCTGGCCGCGACCTGGCGAGGTGAGGGACACGCCGGGAACGGGGGTCGGACGCGGGGTGCGCTTGCGGTCGGCTTCGGTGACGATTGAATTGCCCATGGGGTCGGTTCCTGAGAGTGAAAGTGTGCGGAAGGGAATCGGCGATTTTAGGCCATACGGCTAGCCCTGGTCGGTCGACAGCGCCTGGCTGCGGTGCACCGGCATGTCCCAGCCGGCCTGCGGATTGGTCTGGGCGGAGATGGCGACCACCGGGGCCTGCGTGTTCACGTCGCCGAAGATGGTGGCAAAGGCCACATCGGCGGCGTCGCGCCCGGTACCGATGCGCACAAAGCCCATGGGAATGGCGGTGGCTGAGGGGTCGAACATGTACCAGCGGTGATCGAGGTAGGTCTCCACATAAGCATGGAAGTCCGTCGGACCGAGCGCGGGGTCGGCCCCGAAATCGATCGCGGTGGTGAAGCGCGCCGGGATGCACAGGGCACGGCACATGGCGATCATGAGGTGAGCGAAATCGCGGCAGACACCAAAATGCGCGCTCAACGTCTCCAGCGCCGAGGTCATGGAATTGCTGGTGTTGGACTGGAAGGTGACCTGGGAGCGCACCCAGTCGCGAATGGCGATCACGCGCGTGTAGCCCCGGGGCAGGTGCCCAAACAGCGCGATCGCCTGTTGGGTCAGACAGTCGGACTGGCAGTAGCGGCTGGGGTATAGGTAGATCAAGACTTCTGGCGGCAACTGCGCCACTGGCGTTTCGTTCACCTGCTCGGGCGCAGCCTCGTGGTGGGTGATGTTCAGCGACGCACCGTAGCGCACCTGCAACGGCCCAGGCAGTGCGGTGAAGCGCAGGTAGCGTGAATGCGTGGCCGCGTCGGTGTGGCTGAGCAGGGTCACCGGCTGGCTCACCCACAGCTCCTCCCACACGATGGCCTGCTGTGGCATGTGCGCCGCCTGGATATTGAAGATGAAATCGGCACCGGGCGGGCTCTGAATCTGATAGCTCAGATCGATGGAGAGTTGGATGTGGACCATGGGTTCCCTTTGGCGTTCACGTCGGGCCACAGAGGCCAGAGCATGCAGCGCAAATACGCGCCTGTCAGCGACATGCCCGAGCGTGGGCAAGCACTGCTTCCATGGTAAGCCAGCTGCCGGTTGGTGGCTGGATCGGCTGGCGGGGCCATCGCCAGCGCCGCCTCACCCCGCCAGCCGCAAACGATAAGCTGTGCCCACATGCTCGCTTTGCTCAAAACTTTTTCTTGGCAGGAACTGCTGCACCACCCCTGGCGCAACGCCTCAGCCGTGGTGGCGGTGATGCTGGGCGTGGCGCTGGCGCTGGCCGTGCATTTAATCAACGCATCGGCGCTCTCAGAGTTCTCCGGCGCGGTGCGCTCGGTCAACGGCCAGCCCGATCTAGAGCTGCGCGCGCGCCAAGGCCTGCTGGACGACGCCCTGTTGGAGCGCGCGGCGGCGCAGCCCGGCGTGAGCATCGCCAGCCCGGTGCTGGATCTGCCCACCACTGCGCGCCCACCGGAAGGTGAACCGGTGAAGCTGCGCCTGGTGGGGGTGGACGCGCTCTCGGTGGCTGGCGTCTCGCCCGCGCTGATGCCACGCGGCGACGCCAGCCGGAGCGGCGCGCGGCGCCTGGATCTGTTTGCGCCCGATGCGGTCTACCTCAACCCGGCAGCGCGCCTGGCGTTGGGCGAGTCCGATGTGGTGGACATTCAGGCCGGGCTGCGTTTTGTCACGCTGCGCGTGGCCGGCAGCGTGAACGCGCCGGGTGCACCGCTGTTGGTGATGGACATCGCTGCGGCGCAAGACCTGATGGCCCGCGCGGGCCAACTCAGCCGCATCGACCTGCGCTTGTCGCCCGGTGCCGATGCCGATGCGCTGCTCACCGCGCTGGCGTTGCCGCCCACCGTGTTCGCGCAACGGCCCGAGCAGGCGGGCGAGCGGATCAGCAACCTGTCGCGCGCCTACCGGGTCAACCTCACTGTGTTGGCGCTGGTGGCGCTGTTCACCGGCGCGTTTCTGGTGTTCTCTGTGCTCTCGCTGTCGGTGGCGCGCAGGTCGCAGCAGTTTGCGCTGCTCGGCGTGCTGGGCTTGTCGGCGCGCGAGCGGCTGAAGCTGGTGCTGGCCGAGTCGGCGCTGCTGGGCGCGCTGGGCAGTGCGCTCGGTGTGGCGCTGGGCACGGCGCTGGCCGCGCTGGCGTTGGGCCTGCTCGGGGGCGATCTGGGGGGCGGCTACTTCTCGGGCGAAGCCCCGCCGCTGCAATGGAGCTGGGGCGCGGCGCTGCTCTACGGCGTGCTGGGCACGGTGGCGGCGGTGGTGGGCGGCTGGTGGCCGGCGCGCGCGGTGGCCGGCATGGCACCGGCGCTCGCGCTCAAAGGGCTGGGCGCGCCGGTGGCGCCGGGCGCACGGCGCCACACGCTGGCGCTGGGCCTGATGGCGCTGGCCGCTGCCCTGGCCTGGGCGCCGCCGGTGGGCGGCCTTCCGCTGGCGGCGTATTTCTCGGTCGGGCTGCTGCTGGTGGGCGGTATCGCAGCACTGCCGCTGGCGGTGGGCTGGTTGCTGAACGGGCTCGCGCCGCTGGTCAGCACGCGCGCCCTGCCCATGCTGGCAGTCGAGCGCTCGCGGCGGCTGCGCGAAACGGCCGCTGTCGCCACCAGCGGCGTGGTGGCGAGCCTGGCCTTGTCGGTCGCGCTCACGGTGATGGTGGCGAGCTTTCGCGACTCGGTCACGCAGTGGCTCGATGGCATCTTGCCCGCTCAGCTGTATGTGCGCGCAGCGGCAGGTGGTTCGGCCGAAGGCGCCACACTCCCCTCCGATCTGGTGCGCGCCATCGAGGCCACACCCGGCGTGGCCCGTGCCGACCCATTGCGCACCACGGCGCTGCAACTCTCCAGCACGCTGCCCGCCGTGACGCTGCTGGCGCGCCCGCTACAAACCGGCAATGAAGCCGCCGGCCAAGCGCTGCCGCTGGTGGGCACAGCGGTTCCCCTGCCCACCGCTGCGCCGGGCGAGCAGGTGGTGCCGGTGTATGTGAGCGAGGCCATGGTCGATCTGTACAACGCGCAGCCCGGTGGTTGGCTGCCCGATTTGGGGCTGGCCTTTGCGCAACTGCCCGTGGGCACGCGCTTTTTCATCGTCGGCGTGTGGCGGGACTACGCGCGCCAGCACGGCAGCGTGGTGATGGACCGGGCCGATTTCGTGCGCCTCTCGGGCGATGACCGGGTCAACGACCTGGCGCTCACGCTGACCGAGGGCAGCAACGAGGACACGGTGCGCGAAGCGGTGCGCGCGCGCGCGGCCGAGCTGGGGGTGGCCGACGTGCTGGAGTTCGCCTCGGCCAGCCAGATTCGCGCCATCTCGTTGCGCATTTTTGACCGCAGTTTTGCGGTGACCTACTGGCTGCAGGCGGTGGCAATCGGCATTGGCCTGTTTGGCGTAGCCGCCAGCTTCAGCGCGCAGGTGCTGGCACGCCAGCGCGAGTTCGGGCTGCTGGCGCACCTGGGCCTCACGCGGCGGCAGATCCTGGGCGTGGTGGCGCTCGAAGGCCTGGCCTGGACGGTGCTCGGCGCCCTCGCCGGGCTGGCGCTGGGGCTGGCGGTGAGCCTGGTGCTGGTGCACGTGGTCAACCCACAAAGCTTCCACTGGACCATGGACCTCGCCCTGCCCTGGCTGCGCCTGCTGGCGCTTTGCGTGGCGGTGGTGCTGGCCGGCACGCTCACCGCCTGGCTGGCCGGGCGCGCGGCGGCTGGGCGCGATGCGGTGCAGGCCGTGAAGCAAGACTGGTGAAGCCACAATCCCCACATGAACCCGACCGCTCAACATTGGACCCACCGCGCGCTGGCGCTGATCGACGCCGACCGCTGCCGCAGCACCGACACGCACCTGATCGCGCTCCCCTTGCCGGCCTGGCAGGCGCGTGGCATCGACCTCTACCTGAAAGACGAGTCCACCCATCCCACCGGCAGCCTCAAGCACCGGCTGGCACGTTCGCTGTTTCTCTATGCGCTGTGCAACGGCTGGCTGCGCGAGGGCACCACGGTGGTCGAAGCGTCCAGCGGATCGACGGCGGTGAGCGAAGCCTATTTCGCGCGCCTGCTCGGTCTGCCATTTGTGGCGGTGATGCCGCGCAACACCTCGCAGGAAAAGATCGACCAGATCGCGTTTCACCAGGGCCGCTGCCACTTTGTTGAGACAGCGGGCGAGGTTTACGCGGCTGCGCAGCAGATCGCGCAAGACACTGGTGGCCACTACATGGACCAGTTCACCTACGCCGAGCGTGCCACCGACTGGCGCGGCAACAACAACATTGCGCAAAGCATTTTCGAGCAGATGGGCTGCGAGCGCCACACGGTACCTCGCTGGATCGTGGTGGGCGCGGGCACCGGCGGCACCAGCGCCACCATCGGCCGCTACCTGCGCTACCTCGGCCACACCACCGAGCTGTGTGTGGCCGACCCGGCCGGCTCGGTGTTCGCCGC
>JBLIJY010000171.1:0-5676 GCA_047636095.1 Hydrogenophaga sp.
GCCAGCGCGGTGCCGGCGAGTTCGTGGGCCGATGCGCGCTCAACGGCATGGCGCAGCCAGCGGTGGGCGCTGTTGTGCTCGGCCTGGCGGCGCCACAGCGCGTCGATGTGCACCGCCGGCACGGCGAGCGGAAGTTCCCGCAGCGCCAGCCGGTGTTCCATGCCGGTGGCGCCGACGAAGTGGCGCGGCAGCACGGTCAGCAAGTCGGTGGTGGCGACAACCTGGCCGGCGGTGAAAAACTGGTTCACGGTGAGCACCACCCGGCGCTGGCGCGACAGCGCCGCCAGTGCTTCGTCAACAAAGCCAAACGGCCGCCCGGAGAAGCTCACCAGCAGGTGGCGCGCGTTGCAGTAGGCCTCCAGGCTGATCGGCTGGCTGGCCAGCGGGTGGCTGCGGCGCATCACCACCACGTATTCCCCGTCGTACAAGCGCCGGTGCAGAAACAGCGGGTTGTGTTCTTGCAGGTGCACCGCGCCCAGCTCGGCCAACACGCCGGGAAAGTGGCCAATCGCCAGGTCGACGCTGCCCGACACCAGCAGCTCGCGCGGATCGCGGGTGGTCAGCGGCAAGACGCGCAGCGTCACACCCGGCGCCTCGTGCTCCAGGATGTCCATCAGCCCCGGCACGATCTTGGCGGCGGTGGCATCTGCCATGGACAAAACAAACACGTTGTCGGCGCGCGCCGGATCGAAGAGGCCCGGCGCCAGCGACTGGCGCAGCTGAGCCAGTGCATCGCGCACCGTGGGCCACAGCGCCAGGCCCACCGGCGTGGGCTCCACACCGTAACCGGCGCGCTTGACCAAATCGTCGCCCAGCGCGTCGCGCAGCCGGCGCAGCGCGTTGCTCACCGCCGGCTGCGTCATGGCCAGGTTGTGCGCCGCGCGGGTGAGGTTGCGCTCGGCCATCACCTCGTCAAACACCCGCAGGAGGTTCAGGTCGAGGGTGCGGAAGTTGGGGTTATTTATCACCTTGGTGAATATATGGCATCACAACACCCCCGAGTGTGAAATCAGGGTTTACCCTATAATTTTTGCGTTCCTATCAATGATCGCTTCTCTATTTTTTGGAAGCTCGTTATGCACGGCACCAGCTCCACATCGGTCAAACCATTGATTTGGTGAATGTCATTCATCATAAAAATAAGTTTTCTTAAACATCGGGTTTACCCTAATATTGGGGCTGTGCACAAGACAGCCCCCTCATTTTTTTGGAGTTCCACATGAGCACCAACACCAGCATTTTTGACTTCTATCCCCCAGCCTCCCCGCAGGCCACTGCGGGCGCCGCGCCAGCGCCCAGAGAGGTGAGCCGCGTGGGTGCGGGATCGCTTTCGGTGCTGCTGCTGGCAGCCTTGGTGGCCGCGCTGGTTTTGCTGGCAGACCGCTTCGTCAGCGCCTGGGCCGATGAACACCTGTTTCTGGGCTGGGTGCTGCTGTGGGTCGTGATCTTCGCAGGCCTGGCGCTGTTTGCTGGCACGGCACGCTCGCTGGCTGCGCGCGCCATCCGGGCACTCGACGGTTGGTCGCAGGCGCGGGCCCAGGCGCGCGCTGAAGCCCGCCTTTGGATGATCGCCCGCAGCGACCCGCGCGTGATGGCCGATTTGACCGCGATACGCGTGCACGCTGAGCGCGACAACGACAGCAACTTCAGCATGGCCTTGGCGCCCATGGGCATCGAGCCACTGGCCCAGGAACCGGCGGCACGCGGCTGGGTGGCGTACATCGAGCGCATGGGTCAGGGCCGCATACGCAACATGCACCTGCATTACGTCTGATCGAATCGATCTACCCCCAAGCAAAAGGCCACCGCATGCGGTGGCTTTTTGCTTGGGGGGCCCATGCTCGGGCCAGCGCTGCTGGCCCGGTGGGAATCAATCGGCGAGCGCCGTCAACCGCTGCGCCAGCGCGCCCTTGGTGTCGATCAGTTCCTGCGGCAAGCGGTGGGCCAGTTGTTCAAAATGGACATCGTGCAGTTTCAGCTCGGCCTGCCACGCGGCCTTGTCGATGCTGGTCGCGATGGCGAACTGCTCGGCGCTGAAATTCAGACCGATCCAGTTGATCTCGCCGTAGATGGGAGCCACGCCAAACAGGGTCTCGATGCCCTGAACCTGGCCTTCAAGGCGGTCGATCACCCATTTCAGCACGCGCATGTTCTCCCCGTAGCCGGGCCAGACGAACTTGCCTGCCTCGTCCTTGCGGAACCAGTTGACGCAGAACATCTTGGGCAAGGTGGCACCGGTCTGGGCCATGGATTGCCCCAGATTGAGCCAGTGCTGGAAATAGTCGCTCATGTTGTAGCCGCAGAACGGCAGCATGGCGAACGGATCGCGGCGCACCACGCCTTGCGCGCCGAACGCGGCGGCAGTGGTCTCCGAGCCCATGGTGGCGGCCATGTAGACGCCTTCGGTCCAGCTGCGCGCCTCCGTCACCAGCGGCACGGTGGTGGAGCGGCGCCCGCCAAACAAGAAGGCATCGATCGCCACGCCGCCCGCGTCGTCCCATTGCGGGTCGAGCGCGGGGTTGTTGGTGGCGGCCACGGTGAAGCGCGAGTTGGGGTGGGCGGCCTTGGCGCCGGTTTCCTTGGCGATCTGCGGCGTCCAGTCTTTGCCTTGCCAGTCGATCAAATGGTCGGGCAGCTTCCCGGTGTCTTTCTCCATGCCTTCCCACCACACATCGCCATCGTCGGTGAGCGCGACGTTGGTGAAGATCGCGTCTTGGTTGAGCGAGCGCATGCAGTTCGGGTTGGTGTGCATGTTGGTGCCCGGCGCCACGCCGAAGTAACCGGCTTCGGGGTTGATGGCGTAAAGCTTGCCATCGGCGTGCGGTTTGATCCAGGCGATGTCATCGCCAATGGTGGTCACCTTCCAGCCGGCAAAACCGGCTTCGGGCGGCACCAGCATGGAGAAGTTGGTTTTACCGCAGGCACTGGGGAAAGCCGCCGCCACGTGGTATTTCTTGCCTTGCGGATTGGTCACCCCCAGGATCAGCATGTGCTCGGCCAGCCAGCCGGCGCCACCCGTTTCCTGCGCGGCCTGGCGGCCCATGCTCGACGCGATGCGCAGCGCCAGGCACTTCTTGCCCAGCAGCGCGTTGCCGCCATAGCCCGAGCCGTAGCTCCAGATCTCGCGCGACTCGGGGTAGTGCACGATGTACTTCACCTTCGGGTTGCAAGGCCAGCTCGTGGTGTCCTGCTCCCCCTCAGTCAGCGGCGCGCCGACGGTGTGCATGCAGGGCACGAACTCGCCATCGGTGCCGAGCACGTCGAAAACGGCCTTGCCCATGCGCGTCATCAGCTTCTGGTTCACCACCACATAGGCGCTGTCGGTCAGCTCCACGCCGATGTGGGCGATGTGCGAGCCCAGCGGGCCCATGCTGAACGGCACCACATACATCGTGCGCCCGGCCA
Source organism: Hydrogenophaga sp. (assembly GCA_047636095.1). GTDB lineage: Bacteria > Pseudomonadota > Gammaproteobacteria > Burkholderiales > Burkholderiaceae_C > Hydrogenophaga. The sequence continues at coordinate 3,406 of JBLIJY010000171.1, forward strand.
TACAGCCGTCAAACAGCGGCTGCAGCGTGGCGCGCATCTCGGCTGGCGCCATCCAGTTGTTGGTGGGGCCAGCGTCATCCTTGTTCTCGGCGCAGATGTAGGTGCGGTCTTCCACACGGGCCACGTCGGAAGGGTCGGAGCAGGCAAGGAAGCTGTTGGGCCGTTTGGCGGGATTGAGCGGCTTGAAGGTGCCCGCAATCACCAGCTGCTGGCACAGGCGCTGGTACTCGGCATCGCTGCCGTCGCACCACACCACCTCGGCCGGCTTGCACAGCGCGACCATGTCGGCCACCCAGGCGATCAGCCGGGCATGTTTCACGTAGGTGGGGGTGTTGAGGTTCAGGCCCTGCATCGCGGGAGAGTTCATGAAAGTGGCTCCAGAGGATTGATCAAGCGGCTTGGCACCCAGACGCCAACAGCCGCAGACCACAAGCACCGTGGGCGGGGCGGCTGTTGAAAGACGGATGTGCAAAAACAGAGGCTTGGCGCGCAGGGCGGTTGGCGCTCGGGCCTGCTGTGCGGGTCACACAGGAGCGCAGAGTGCATTTTGGCGAGTCTGTGAACCCGCACCGCACTGGAAAAACCAGCCTACCCACCCATTTTAAGAAGTGGTCAGGCGGGTTACCACGGCGTTACATGCAAACCCCGCATAACCTTATGCTTCAAACGGCGCATCGGGAGAAGCTGGCCAGGCAGTGCGCGCACGCTGCCCACAAAAAAGCCGAACGTCCCGCAGGGGGGCGTTCGGCCGATCGGCCTGGAGGCCGGCGTGTCAGGCCATGGACACGGCAATGAACGCGAGCAAGAAAATCAGGATGGCGCCGGCGACCGGCAACACGATGGGCATCATCGGCACGATGGACTCAACCACGTCCTCTGGCTGATGTGTGGGGGTGTGGTCGTCGTGTTGCGACATGAAGGCTCCAAGTGAAACAATGCGAAGACTCGGATTTTAGAGGCAGCGGGGCACCCAGCGCCGCCTGTCAGACCAGCCGGGCGTCGAATCCGTCGGCGCGCAAGCAGGCAATCACCTGCGCGGTGTGCTCGCGACCGCGTGCCTGCACCACCAGCTCGATGGCCACGTTCTGCGCCGCAAGCAGGGTGAAGGCGCGTTGATGATGCACCTCATCGATGTTGGCGCCGGCGTCGGCCACGATGGCGGTGATGCGGGCCAAGTTGCCCGGCACGTCGCGTGCGCTCACCTCGATGCGCGCCAGCCGCCCGGCGCGTACCATGCCACGCTCGATGATGGAGGCGAGCAACAGCGGGTCGATGTTGCCGCCACACAGCACCAGCCCCACCCGCTGGCCAGCGAAGCGCTCGGGGTGACGGATCAGGGCAGCCAAGCCCGCCGCGCCAGCGCCTTCCACCAGCGTTTTCTCGATCTCCAGCAGCATCACGATGGCCTGCTCGATGTCGCCCTCGTCGACCAGCAGCAGCTCATCGACCCGCTCGCGAATGATGGCTTGGGTGAGCTCGCCCGGTGTGCCGACCGCAATGCCCTCGGCAATCGTGCTGGTGCCCTGGGGCAGGTGGGTGCCACGGATGGCGTTGACCATGGCCGGAAAGCGCTCGGCCTGCACACCCACGATGTGCATCTGGGGTTTGAGCGCGCGCGCCACGGTGGCCATGCCCGCCATCAGGCCGCCACCGCCAATCGCCACCACCAGCGTGTCCAGATCCGGTTGCACCCGCAGCATCTCCAGCGCCACCGTGCCTTGGCCCGCGATGATGGCTTCGTCGTCGTACGGATGCACAAACACAAGGCTTTGTTCTTGCGCCAGCGTGCGGGCGTGCAGCCGCGCCTCATCGAGCGTGTCGCCATGCAGCACCACCTCCGCGCCAAAACCGCGCGTGCGCTCGATCTTCACCCCCGGCGTGAAGCGCGGCATCACAATCACCGCGCGAATCCCCAGGCGCTGGGCGTGGTAGGCGACGCCCTGGGCGTGATTGCCAGCGCTCATGGCCACCACGCCGCGCGCACGCTCGTCCTCGCTCAGCTGCACCAGCTTGTTGCAAGCACCTCGCTCCTTGAAAGACGCGGTGTATTGCAGGTTCTCGAATTTCAGGAACACGGTGCAACCCAGCAGTTGAGAAAGCGTGCGCGATTCGACGAACGGTGTTTCCAGCACCTGGCCTTGCAGGCGGGCAGCGGCGGCTTCGATGTCGTGGAGTTGCAGCATGCCGATATTGTGGCTGCTCGGCCCAAGCGGGCACATGGCACACGGCCCCGATGTGCCCCGATATACAGTGGGCCAAGTACCCACAAAG
>JBLIJY010000172.1:0-5670 GCA_047636095.1 Hydrogenophaga sp.
GTGGCCAGCGAATACCGCTACCGCACCAGCGTGCCCAACCCGCGCACCCTGGTGGTGACCATCACCCAAAGCGGCGAGACCGCCGACACCCTGGCTGCGCTGCGCCATGCGCAAAGCCTGGGCATGAGGCACACGCTGACCATTTGCAACGTGGCCACCAGCGCCATGGTGCGCGAGTGCGAGCTGGCTTACATCACCCGCGCGGGCGTGGAGATTGGTGTGGCCTCCACCAAGGCATTCACCACCCAGCTCGCTGGCCTGTTCCTGCTCACGCTCGCGTTGGCCAAAACCCGCGGCCAGCTCAGCGAAGACGCCGAGGCCAGCTACCTGCAAGCGATGCGCCACCTGCCGGTGGCGCTGCAAGCCGTGCTCGCGCTGGAGCCGCAGGTGATCAGCTGGGCCGAAGACTTCGCGCGCATGGACAACGCCCTGTTCCTGGGCCGCGGTCTGCATTACCCGATTGCGCTGGAAGGCGCGCTCAAACTCAAAGAAATCAGCTACATCCACGCCGAGGCCTACCCGGCCGGCGAACTCAAGCACGGCCCGCTGGCCCTGGTGACCAGCGCCATGCCGGTGGTCACCGTGGCACCCAACGACACCCTGCTCGAAAAGCTCAAGAGCAACATGCAGGAAGTGCGCGCGCGCGGCGGCGTGCTGTATGTGCTGGCCGATGCCGACACCCGCATCCAGAGCGCCGAGGGCATCCACGTCATCCGCATGCCCGAGCATTACGGCCCGTTGAGTCCGCTGCTGCACGTGGTGCCGCTGCAATTGCTGGCGTATCACACGGCATTGGCCAAGGGCACGGATGTGGACAAGCCTCGCAATCTGGCGAAGTCGGTCACCGTGGAGTGAAACATGAAAGAAATTGAGATCACAAAGGTACCCGTCGAACTGTTCAAAATACTGAAATTTGAAGGTCTCGCGAGCAGCGGTGGTGAAGCCAAAATGGCCATCGAAAATGGATTGGTGATGGTCAATGGCGCCGTTGAAACTCAAAAGCGGAAAAAAATCGTTTCAGGTGATGTGATTGAGTTCAATGATGAAAAATTCAAGATCTCTTTTAGTGGCTGAGTTGATGGCTGAACCCAGGCTTGTTCAGATCGCCTGTTGAGCTGCTGCTGATAAGAAGTTGCTCAAACACCGCTGCGGCTGGCGCTGTCCCGTACGCTGCGCGAAGGCGCCGCCGCGCAAATGCTGCTGGAACCCGGCCTGATCGTGCAGGCCAGCGCCGAATACACGCTGCCCGCCCACATCAGCGACTACACCGATTGCTGCACCGGTATCCACCACGCCACCACGGTGGGCAAGCGGTTCGCCTCGACAACCCGCTGCTGCCCAACGACAAATGGGTGCCCATCGGTTGCCACGACCGTTCTTCGTCCGTCGTGGTCAGCGGCACCCCGGTGCGCCGCCCGCTGGGCCAGACCAAGGGCCGCGATGACACGCCGCCGTTTGGCCTCAGCCAGCGCATGGACTGCGAACTCGAACTCGGCTTCCTGATGGGGCCCGGCAATGCGCTCGCCGCATCGGTTTTGGCCTGTGCAGCGCAACGGTGCTGCCCACGCCTGCCGTGCACTGACCTCAGCCCACCCGCACCTTTGCTTCGAAAAGGTAGGCGTCTAGCGCTTGTTGCACCGCCGCTGCGATCGACTGCGAGGCCTGCGGCAGCGACACGCTCACGCGCATGCCGCGCGGGCCACCCGCGCTGACACCGATGCGCGCATCGGCCAACTGAAACTGGTCGATCAGCAACTGCTTGAGCATGCGGGCCGCTGCGTCGCAGCGCAGCTCTGGCTTGAAGATCTTGCCCACCGAGGTCACGGGAATCGCCTCGATGATGTGGAAATGCTTGGGCCAGGCAGGCCGCTCGCCGATGCGTTGCTGCGCGTGGGCGTGTAGCTCGGCGTCGCTCACCTCTGCGCCGGCACGCAGGGTCACGAAGCACACCGGCAATTCGCCTGCATACGCGTCGGGCATGCCCACGGCAGCGGCCAAGGCAACGGCGGGGTGTTCGGCCATGGCGTTTTCGATCATCACCGGGTCGATGTTGTGGCCGCTGCGAATGATCAGATCTTTGCTGCGCCCGGCAATGTGGAGGCGACCCTGTTCGTCGGTGTAGCCCAGGTCGCCCGTGCTGAGCATGCCGTCAAGGAAGACGCCCGCGTTGTGTTCCGGGTTGCGGTAACCCGGCGACACATGCGGCCCGCGCACGCTGATCACGCCCACCTCGCTCGCCTCACACACATCGCCCAACTGACTTTCGGCCCCGAGCCGGCGCACCTCCACTTTCGTGTAAGGCAGCGCCCAACCCACCGATCCCGCAGCGCCCGCGCCGGCAAACGGGTCGTATGAAATCAGGCCTGAAGCCTCGGTCATGCCGTAAACCTCGTACAGGTTGCACCCCGTCAACTGGCGAAAGCGCGCGCTTACTGCGGTTGGCAGCAAGGCTGCGCCTGTGATGCCAGCGCGCACCGCGCTGATGTCGTTCCCGTCCAGCGGTACCTCGAGCACGGCGCCCATCGATGTGGGCACCCCACCCACCAGCGTGGCTTTGTACTGCGCCGCCAGGCGCCAGAAACCCTGCACCATGGCCGGGGTGCGCAGGCCGCCCGGTGACATCACCAGCAATTCCATGCCGGCCAGGAAAGCGGCCAGACCGCAGGCAATGGTGCCCGCCACGTGAAAGAGCGGAAAGGTGCCGGTGAGCACGTCATCGGCGCGGTAGCCGCCAATCGCCGCGCCGCCGAATGCGGCGGTGAGTTGCCCGCGGTGGGTGTGGGCCACCAGCTTGGGGGTGCCGGTGGTGCCGCCGGTGTGAAAGTAGGCCGCGATGTCGTCGTCTTTGCCCGGCTCGCCGAAGGTCAAATGGTCTTCCGGCTGGGCCGCCATCGCGGTGTGAAAGTCGATCACGCCCGGTTCGGCCGGCGCCGTGGGGGGTGCCACGCGAACCAGCGTGAGGCCGGGCACCCGCTCGCGCAATGCCAAGGCCTTCTGCCAGATATCGAGCACCGGGTGCGGGCCCAGCGCCACCAAGATGCGCGCGCCCGACGCTTCGAGCAGCGCGGCGATGTGTTCCACCTGCAGCAGGAAGTTGATCGGCACCGCGTAGCCCGCCGTTTCGGCGCCCCACAGCGTGGCGTGGGTTTCGATCAGGCTCGGTAGCATGTAGGCCACGCCGGGGCGGGGCCCACCCAGGCTGTGAAACAGATTGGCCGAGCGCCGAACCATGCCCAGCAACTCGGCGTAGTTGACGCGGCGGGGCTGCTCGTCTGGCGCGCCGCTCATCAGCATGGTTATGGCGGTGCGTTCGGGCTGGCGCGCGGCGGCGCCAATGAACACATCGAGCACGCTGCGCTCCGTCAAACGCTGCTCCAGTGTCATATCGGATTCGAACCGCTTCAAGTCGTCGAGCGTGCGGATCGGATGTTCACTGAAGATGGCCATGGGTGTGTTCCTGATAGTTGGTCTTCCATGATGCGACGTCTGATCGAAGCGACCAATAGGGAAATCCTTGTGCGAAGCGCGTTGACTCAATTGAATTCACACGACACCATCGGGCCCGTATGAACACGAACACGAACACGAACACGGAATGCGCCGAGCTGAACGCACCGCTGAATCTGCAACGCAAGGCAGCCATCACAGGCGGCGGCGCGTTTGATCATGCAGGTCGGGTGCAAGTGAATCGCATGGCCGAATTCGACATGGGCCGCACCATCTTCGGTGGCCTTGAGGGGATTGCCCGCAAGATCATGGATGAGAAACTGGCAAAAGAATCGGTGTGGGACCGCGCTGCCGCAGCCGATATAGAAGCCGCCTACGCCGAAGCCGATTTGGCTCAGCCTGCGCCAACGATTGATCAACGGCTGATCGACTTCATGGTCAACGAGTGCGACTTCAGCATGGAGCACGCCGATGGCACATTCCTCGAGCACCTCGTGTTCTGCCACCACTACGCAGCCCGCCATTACCCCGAACACTCGCCGAACGTGGCCTTGCTCCACTCCATACTGGGCACCGCAACCAACACCTTCGCCATGGAGGCGAGCAAGCTACCCAAGCTCAAGGCGCTGCTCACCGATTTCGAAGCGATTCAAGTCGAAACCTTCCCGTCGATCCTGCGGCTGCTTTACAACGAAGGCCTGCTCAACGAGCTCGAACAGAACCTGCACCGCCTCGGCGAACTCAAGGCGCTGCGCTTGCACCGGGTGATTGACAACGAAGCGCTCACGATCGATGCAGGCAACCTCTGGATCAACCTGAACTACCACCTGATGCACTTTGTCGACTTCATGCCCTCTGCCAACTGGTCGACACACCGGGCCGATCCGCTTATCCAGATGTTTGAAAGACTGTCGGACTTGCTGGACCGCGCCGGGCAACGGCAGGCCCATGTCGAGATTGTGTTTCCTGAAACCAAGACCGCCCCGGTGGGCGAAAACCGCAGCCTGTTTGGTCGGATCAGCGACGGAATCCCCCCTGCGGTCAAGCTCACGCTGACCCGCAAAGCCATCCGGAAATACTCCGGTTTTGCTGGTCACGACCTCTCATATCAGCTCGAGTGGATGGGCTGAGCGGCACTTCCCCGAGCTGGATAAAGCGGGGAGGCAGAGGCGGATGCGCGCTCAGGGGCGGCGTCGTAAAAAGTTTGTTCAGCGTCGCCTTGGGGCGGCCATCTGTTAACCAGGCACGAATCCTGCATTGTATGTGCTGATGCCAACCAAGAGGACCCCTCATGCAGCCGAATCCGATCCGCTCGATCCTGATCGCCAACCGCTCAGAAATCGCGATCCGTGTCATGCGCGCGGCCAACGAGATGCGCATCCGCACCGTGGCCATTTACTCCCAGCAAGACCGGCAGGCGCTGCACCGTTTCAAGGCCGACGAGAGCTATCTGGTGGGCGAAGGCAAGAAGCCACTGGCGGCGTATCTGGACGGCGAAGACATCTTGCGCATCGCGCGCGAAGCCGGCGTGGACGCCATCCACCCGGGCTACGGCTTTCTGTCAGAAAACCCCGACTTTGCCGACGCCGTGGTGGCCGCCGGCCTGCGCTGGATCGGCCCCGGCGGCGACGTGATGCGCACCCTGGGCAACAAGGTGGCCGCGCGCCACGCGGCGGTGGCTGCGGGTGTGCCGGTGATGCCGGCCACGCCGGCGCTGCCGCTCAATTTGGCCGAGTGCCAGCGCCTGGCCGAGGGCATTGGTTACCCGGTGATGTTGAAGGCCAGTTGGGGCGGCGGTGGGCGCGGCATGCGCGTGATCGAATCGGCGGCCGATCTGGCCGGCTCGCTGGAGGCCTCGCGCCGCGAAGCGCTGGCCGCGTTTGGCAACGACGAGGTGTATTTTGAGAAGCTGATCCGCCGCGCGCGCCACGTGGAAGTGCAGATCCTGGGCGACCTGCACGGCCACATCGTGCACCTGCACGAGCGCGACTGCACGGTGCAGCGGCGCAACCAGAAGGTGGTGGAGCGCGCCCCCGCGCCTTACCTCGATGCCGCCGCCCGCGCCACCCTGTGCGAAAGCGCGCTGGCCCTGATGCGCTCGGTGAACTACACCCACGCCGGCACCGTCGAGTTCCTGATGGACGCCGACGACAACAAGTGCTATTTCATTGAGGTGAACCCGCGCATTCAGGTGGAGCACACGGTGACCGAGCTGGTCACGGG
>JBLIJY010000173.1:0-5664 GCA_047636095.1 Hydrogenophaga sp.
GGCCCACCCAGCGCGGCCAGCGCGTGGCCAATGGTGGCCTGCGCCGAGCCGTACATGGGCGACGAATCGATCATCCGCCCGCCGCCGGCCAGAAACGCGCGGATAACGGCCGTCGACGCGGCCAGCCCCGCCGCGTCCTGCCCCACATTGAAGGTGATCCAGCTGCCCAGGCCCACCACGGGAATGGCTTCGCCGCTGGCGGGAATGGTGCGCGTGACCGGCGCGGTGTCGATGGCCGCCTGGCTGCGCAGCGGCAGCGCCCAGGTGCCGGCGCCTGCAGACAAGGCGGCCAGCCGCGTGAGCGTGGCGCGGCGGGTCAGCGGCGGGGATTCATTGGACGGGAAAGGAGGTGGCGTCATGAAGGTCTCCGAAGGCGATGGGCTGGCTGGTTCGAAGTCATCGTGGCATTCAAGTTCCCGCTTGGTGCGCGGCTGCAGCGTTCAGGGCGCAACAGGCTCCACGCGCAACACGCGGCCCGCTGGGCTGTCGGTGAGCAAATAAACCGCGCCATCGGGCCCGGTGCGCACGTCGCGAATGCGCTCGCCGAGTTCCTGAAACAGCAATTCCTGCGGCCCGGGCACGCCATTGACCATGGGCACGCGGCGCACGCTGCGTTCCTTCAGCGCCGCCACCAGCAGGCTGCCGCGCCACTGCGGGAACAGGGCGCCGTCGTACCAGGCCATCCCGGCGGGGGCGATGGATGGCGTCCAGTCCACCAGCGGCGGGGTGATGCCGGGCAAGCTTTGGTACGGCGTGATGCGGGCGTAGGTGTAGTCGATGCCGCCGGTGACGAGGGGCCAGCCGTGGTTGGCGCCGGGCTCAATGCGGTTGAGCTCGTCGCCGCCGCGCGCGCCGTGTTCGTGGGCATACAGCACGCCGTCCACCACCACCATGCCCTGCGGGTTGCGGTGGCCGGTGCTGTAAATCTCGGGCCGGGCGCCCGGTGTTTTCGTGAAGGGGTTGTCGCTCGGCACCTGGCCATCGGCGCCGATGCGCAGCAGCTTGCCCAGGTGGGTGTTCAGGCGCTGCGCGTCGGTGCGCTCCAGGTTGCCGTCGCCCATGCCCACCACCAGCGTGCCATCAGTCAGCCAGGCCATGCGCCCGCCGAAGTGCTGGGCATCCGTCTTCGCGGGTTGCGTGGTGAGCACCGGCTGCACATCCAGCAGCCGCGAGCCGTCGAACCGGGCCCGCACCACGCGCAGGTGATTGGCCTCGGGCGTGCCGTGGGCAAAGGACAGAAACACCTGGCCGTTCTTGGCGAAGTCCGGGTGCACCACCACGTCGAACAACCCGGCTTGTCCGCGCGCCAGCACCGGCGGCACCCCGGGCACCGGCTCGGCGCGCAGTTGCGGCTGGCCGTTGGCGCCGGGCTCGATCAGACGCAGGCGGCCCGGGCGCTCGGTCACCAGCATGCGTCCACCGGGCAGAAAGGCCAGCGACCAAGGGTGTTCCAGCCCGCTGGCCACGGTGACCACCCGGTAACCGGTGGCGTGTGCCGAAAACACCGCGAGCAGTGTGCCCAAAATGCAGGTCAAGAAATATCGGATCATCGGAAAAGTATGCAATACCAGCCCCACCCAAAACCCCCACGCCGCCACTGGACAAACCACCTCGTCGCGCTGCTGCTGGCCGCCGCCTGGGGCTCGGTGGTGCAGACGCAGTTCAACCTGCAAGCGCTGGTTGAGCTGGGTGTGCCGGTGCCCGCCGCCTTGCGCACGGAGACCACCTGGCGCGACCTGATCGGTTTTGGCCCGGTTTACGCCGGCATTTTGGCCGCTGGCTGGTTGCCCGCACTGGGCACCGCCACGTGGCTGGCACGGCGCCAGCCAGCCTGGCGCAGCCCGCTGTTCGCCACCGCCGCAGGCCTGGGCATGATCGCCGCCGTGCGCGCGGTCGATGCGGTGGCACCCATGCCCAACTTCATCGACGCCACCCGCAGCCTGACCGGGCTGCTGCTGATGGCGGTGGGAGCGGTGCTGGCGGGCTGGGTTTATGCGCGGCTGACGCGGCGGGTGGGGTGAGTGCAGGCGGCTGCGTTTGATGGCGGCTCACCCGGCGCTGGGTATGCCCAACGGTGATCGCCTGGACGTGCTCGTGACGCTGGTGCAAGCCTATGAGGCCCGGCATCACACCATGGGCCCGCCTGACGTGATTGAGGCCATCCGCTTTCGCATCGAGCAGCAAGGCCTCATGTTCAAAGACCTTCAGCCCATGATCGGCCACAGCAACCGGGTGTGAGAAGTGCTGAACGGCGAACGCCGCCTCACCCTGAACATGATCCGCCGCCTGCACAAAGGCTTGGGCATTCCGGCCGAGGTGTTGATTGGACGAGGAGTTTGAGTTGACCGTTTGAATGCGTTACGGACGCATGCCGCCTGATTTCAGTTGCGCCGCATTGATCTGCGCCGATCTGTGACCAGAGTCGATATTCCTGTTTTATGGCCGGTTGGAAGTCAGCGAGAGACACGACGACGGCTTTGTTGCACAAGTCGAAAGCGGAACGAGGTGGCCCCAACCCCAGATGCAGCTGTGCCATGGCAACCACGGGCACCGTTGTCGGGCGCCCGAGTTGCGTGAAGCGGTTGAGCAGTGTCACACGCACATGCAACTCCACCGCCTGACGCTCAAACGTGCGTGCCATGACCCGCTCGCCCAGACGCTTGAAGCAATGCATCTTGGTCGTCCACCAGGCTTGTGCGGTGGTAACCGCTCCACTGCTTGGAGATGGCGTATCCCAGCCGGTGACAGGCTTTGAGGGCCTCGTTGCGCACGCTCGCCCCATCAGCGTCGCCTTCCACGGTTTGCCGTTCTTGCGCGGGGGAGTCCCCGCCTGCGCCCCGCGTTGAACGATCGCCGCATGGCAAGCCTTGGTGTCGTAGGCCCCGTCCCCACTGACGCTGGCCACTGCTTCATCGGGTGGTATCTGAGCCAGCAGCTCGAGCAGCATGGGCGCACCACCTGCGCGAGTCGCCCACGCTGTTGTCGGTGACCTCGATGGCTCGAATCTCCAGCGTGTGGGCGTCAATGCCCAGGTGCACCTTGCGCCACTGCCGCCGGTACTCGGCGCCGTGCTTTTTGCGCTTCCACTCGCCTTCGCCCAAGAACTTGATGCCCGTGCTGTCGACCAACAGGTCCAGTGCGGTGGTGCTGGCGCGGTAGGGAAGTTGCACCCGCAACGTCTTCTGGCGTCGGCACACGGTACTAAAGTCGGGCACGCTCCAGTCCAGGTCCGCTAGACGCAACAAGCTCTCAACCAGGCCCAGGCTTTGACGCAGAGCCAGATTGAACAGGCACTTGATGCTCAAGCAAAACTGGATGGCTGCCTCAGAGAAGATCCGCTGGCGTCCTCGCTTGCCACTGGCCGGCGCGTACCACTGCATGTCTTTGTCCAGCCAGATCGTCAACGACCCTCGGGCTTTGAGCGCGGCGTTGTACGCGCTCCAGTTGGTGGTCTTGTAGCGTGTCTTGGCGCCCTTGGGTTCGGTCATGCCCCGAGGCTACCGCCCAGGAAGAAGCTAGCTTTGTGCAACAAAGCCGGGTAGATACTGAAATAAATGATGACTTCACAGGGCCGGATCTATAGTTCAGTCTGCGTCAGCGTGGCCATCTCATCGACCGACAGCACGTGCTGGATATTTAGGATGATGACGAATTTGCCATTCACCTTGCCCATGCCACTCATGAAGTCAGCGCGGATATTGGCGCCGAAGGAGGGCGGCGGTTCGATCTCCTGGGGCGGGATTTCGAGTACGGCATTGACGGCATCTACCATCACACCCACATCCTGGGTTTCATCGTCAGTGGCGACCTCGATGATGACGATGCAGGTACGCCGTGTTGCTTTGGTTGCCTGCTTGCCAAAGCGCGAGCTCAGGTCAATCACCGGCACCACCGCGCCCCGTAGGTTGATGACACCGCGAATGAATTGCGGCATGCGCGGTACTTCGGTCAGGTTGCCGTATTCGATGATTTCCTTGATCGCCAGGATGCCCATCGCGTAGGTCTCACCGCCCAGCATGAAGGTCAGGTATTGCTGCTGGTCTTGCTGGCCGCCAGCGTTCACCACAGCAGGCAGTTTGGCTTGCGTTTGTAGCATTGCGCTCATGTCGCTCGCCTCAGAAGCGCACGAAGCTGGCTTCGTTGGTCAGCGCTTTGTGCTGGGGTGCCGCTTTCTTCGCTTTGACCTTGGCCGATGTCGGCGCTCTTGCAGCAGGCGTTGCCGAGGCATCGACCTTGAAGAAGGCCATCAGTTCCTGCAGCTGCATGGCCTGGCCGCTCATCTCTTCTGCCGTGGCAGCGAGCTCTTCCGATGCGCTGGCGTTTTGCTGGGTGATCTGGTTGAGCTGGCCCATGGCGGTGTTGACTTGGCTCACGCCGCTGGACTGCTCACTGGAAGCGGCCGCAATTTCCTGCACCAGGTCCGAGGTCTTGCTGATGGCGGGAACAATTTGGTCCAGCAGTTTGCCCGCACTCTCGGCTTTTTCCACACTGCCGGAGGCCAGCTCACCAATCTCTTGCGCTGCGATCTGACTGCGCTCGGCCAGCTTGCGCACTTCGGCCGCCACCACGGCAAAGCCTTTGCCGTGCTCACCGGCCCGCGCGGCCTCGATGGCGGCATTGAGGGCCAGCAAATTGGTCTGGTAGGCGATGTCGTCGATGATGCCGATCTTGCCGGCAATGCTCTTCATGGCCACCACGGTTTCTTTGACCGCGCCGCCGCCTTCCACCGCTTGTTTGGCCGCTTGCGAGGCCATGCCGTCAGTGACCTTGGCGTTGTCGGTGTTCTGGTTGATGGAAGAGCTCATCTGCTCGATCGAGGCCGAGGTTTCTTCCACGCTGGCGGCCTGCTCGGAAGTGGCCTGCGAGATCGACTGCGCCGTGGCCGAAATTTCTTCGGAGGCACTCGACAAGGCGTCGGCCGAGCCGCGCACTTCGCCGACGATGCTGGAGAGCTTGCCCACCATGTTTTTCATGGCCTGGAGCAACTGCCCGGTCTCATCGCCGGAAGTCACTTCTATCGTGGCGGTCAGATCGCCTACGGCCAATTGATTGGCCACGTCGACTGCTTCGCCCAGCGGCCTGGTGATGCTGCGGGTCACCAAGAACGCGATGCCAGCGCCCAGCAAGACGGCGGCAATCGCGAGGGCGAGTATCAGGCTGAAGGCACTCTCGTAGGAACGATTAGCCTCCTCGATTAATGTACTGTTTTGAGACTCTTGGCGCTCGATCATGGCCTGGATTGCGTCGAACCATTTGAGCTGCGCGGTACGAATGTCATCGATGATAAGCGCTCCAGCTTCCTCCAGTTGGCCAGCCTCGATAAGCTTCATGGCCTTGTCAACCAGAGGCGAGGTATTCGATCGGGCCGCGTTGATATCGTTAAGGATTTTCTTGCCACTCTCGGTTTTTAAGAGCTTTGCCAGATTGTCGCTTGTCTCCCCATACTTGTTTCGGGCTTCGGTGATTTTTTCTTTCTCTTTTAGCATGGCTTGAGGATTTTTACCAAGCAGGATCATGTTGCGGATAGAACGAGCAACGATGTTCAACTGACCGCGCATCTCGTTCGCTTTGGCAATCTTGACGTTGTTTTCGTTAACCACGATATCCAGATTGCTTTTTACACTCGACATACGAGCAATACCCGTGAAGGCAATTACGGACAGC
>JBLIJY010000174.1:0-5641 GCA_047636095.1 Hydrogenophaga sp.
CGTCGTCCTTGGGCACATCCCCATGACCACCCTTGCTGCCGGTGGGCACGGCTTCGATTTTCTTCACGATGTCGCTGCCGTCCACCACTTTGCCAAACACCGCGTAGCCCCAGCCCTGTGCGCTGGGCGCGGTGTGGTTCAGAAAGCCGTTGTTGGACGCGTTGATGAAGAACTGGGCGCTGGCCGAATGCGGGTCGCTGGTGCGCGCCATGGCCACGGTGTAGAGATCGTTCTTCAGGCCGTTGTTGGCCTCGTTCTTGATCGGTGCGTCGCTGGGCTTTTGGTTCATGCCGGGCTCAAAGCCGCCGCCTTGCACCATGAAGCCGGGGATGACGCGGTGGAACACGGTGTTGTCGTAATGGCCTTTGTTCACGTACGACAGGAAGTTCGCGGTGGACAGCGGCGCTTTCTCGGCGTCGAGTTCGAGGGTGATCACGCCGTGCTGGGCGATGTGCAGTTCAACTTTGGGATTGGTCATGGTGTTATTTCTCCAGGGTGGCTTTGAGGATGGTGACGGGGGTGGTGGGTACGTTTTGGTATGGGCCTTGGTTGCCCACCGCGACGCCCTTGATCTTGTCCACCACGTCCATGCCTGCGACGACCTTGCCGAACACGGCGTAGCCATGGCCGTCGGGGCTGGGGGCGTTGAGCGGTGCGTTGTTCGTCACATTGATGAAGAACTGCGCGGTGGCGGAATTGGGGTTGGCGGTGCGCGCCATGGCGATGGTGCCGCGGTCGTTCTTCAGGCCGTTGCTGGCTTCCAGCGGAATCGGCGCGCGGGTGGGTTTTTGCTGCAAATCGGCGGTGAAGCCACCGCCTTGGATCATGAAGCCGTCCATCACGCGGTGGAACACCGTGCCGTCGTAGTGCTTGTCGCGCACGTACTGCAGGAAGTTCTCGACCGACTTGGGGGCCTTGTCGGGGTAGAGCTCCAGCACGATGTCACCGGCCGAGGTGCTCAACTTGACTTTGGGGGCATCGGCCGCGGTGGCTGCCAGCGGCAGGCTCAGGGCCAGCGTGGCACCGGCCAGCAGCAGCGCGGCACGCCGGCGCAGCGGGTAGAGGGGGGAGCGGGGAGAAAGGGATTTCATCAAACGGCACCTTCAAAAATGATCTTCCACTGGTTGTTTTCGCGCATCCAGTACTGGCGCTTGGTCATGCCCCGGCGTGCGCCTTCGGCCACTTCACCGAAGGTCACCACCAGGGTGTCGTCTTGGTCGCGCCAGCGCAGCACCGAGAGGTCTTTGACTTGCAGCGCGCGCTCGCCTTTGGTCTTCACCTCGTCTTCGACTCGCGGCCACCAGTCGGCCAGCGTCTGGCCCTGGTTGCCAAAGCGCGGCGAGTAGTGCTGTTGGAGCTGCGCCAGATCGCCGGCGCTCTTGAGCGCGCGCCAGCTGGCGAGGGTGGCCTCAAAATCTTCGCGCTCGGCCTGCAGCGCTTCGGGCCGCACCCACTGCAATTCGGTGGCGATGACCACCGGCGTGGTGCGCACGCTGACCCGTGCGAGCAGGGCGTTGAGATCGGGGTTGGACAGCACCACGCAGCCTTCGGATGCCTGCGGTGCGCGCGCGAATTGCTCGCTGGGCGAACCGTGCAGCCAGATGCCGCTGCCCGTGTTGCCGCGCAAGGTGTCTAGCCCATTGGGGTAGTTGATCGGCAGCGCGCCCGTGCCGTAGAGGTCAGGCAGTTTTTCTGGGTCGAGGCTGCTGGTGATGTAGTACACCCCCAGCGGGGTGCGCAGATCGCCTTCGCTGCGTTTGTTGACACCGGCAGAGCCGACCGATATGTAGTAATCGGCCACCAGTTTCATGCGGGCTGCTGGCACGCGGCCCTGGGTGTCGGTGGAGCGGGCGGCGGTGTTCTCGAACAGATACAAGCGCGAGCGTGACGCATCGACCGCGATCGCGTGGCGGCTGCTCGATGACAGGGTGAGGAACTGGCTGGGCACGGTGCCTTCGGGCGGGCGCTCGGTCAGTGCGGCCAGTCGGCGGCGCGACTGCTCGCGCAGCTCCTGCAGTTGCTGCGCCGCTGCCAGCGCCTGGGTATTGGCCACATCGCCAAGCTGAGTGACCGGGCGCGTCTGCAAGCTGAGCAAATCGCCCAGCACCAGCTGCGCCAGCTGGAAATTGGGATGGTCGCCCGCCAGGGCCTCGGCTTCGCGCAGGGCCTGCCTGGGCTGACTTTGCTGGATCAGGTGATAAATGCCGATCAGTCGCGCCTCGGCCTGGCCGAGCAGCGGGCTGGTACTGGCCAGTGCAGCGTCGCTCAAGGGCTGGTACGCCAAGCCAGCGCGAAGCGCCGCGCTCTGTGGCGTGGCGCTTGGCCGCACGCTGGCCAGGGCGCTGGCGATCAGCGATGGCGATTCAGCGGTCGAGAGGTCAGTTGCTGGCTCGGTACCGTCAGCCTGTCGCAGGGTCACCCAAGAAACCAGCAAGGTCACCACAGCCGCGATCGCGAGACCCAGCACCATGGTGATCCAAGCGGGGCGCGGAGAAGCAATGCCTTGGAGACTGAATGAGACGCGAGCGTGGTCGCGCCATGAGAACCCGTGGCCAGTCATCAGGACCCTGTGGATTCGCGCACGATCAGCCAGCGCCCACCGTTGCGCACCAGTTCCAGTGTCTTGCGGCTGGAGACGTTGAGGGTGTCGGAGCTGTAGGCCTGCAGGAACCGCGCGGTGGCGCGATTGCCTTTGACGTCAATCGACAAATCGCTCACGTCGACCCCAATGCGGCTGCGCGGCACGATACGCGCTGTGCGATCGGCCTCCCACGCCCTGCGGTTCTGCCCGCCGGCCGGGACGAAGGCCGGTGCGTAGGCGCCCAGATAAGCGTCCATGTTTCGGTCGGACCATGCTTTGGCCCAGGCCGATACCGCAGCTTGTACCTCGGACTGGCCGTTGGCGGTGACAGCTGGTGCTGCCGGTGCGACCGTGGCAGGCGCTGCGGGTTTGGCCGCCATCACCGCCAGCGGTGGCGCTTTGCCAATGGCCGTGCCGCTGAAAACGTTGCGAATCAGGCTGAGCTTGGGGGGCACGCCGGTGTTGTTGGTGTCGAGCTGCAGCGCCTTGCTGTAGGCCTGGCTGGCGAGCTTGGCGTACACATCGCCTAAGTTTTCGTGCGCGGTGGCGTAGCTGGGGTTGGTGCGGATGGCCATCTCCAGGGCTGCACGGGCTTTGTCGAACTGACTTTGGGCGGCGTAAAGCACGGCCAGGTTGTTGTAGGGCTCAGGCAGTTCGGGGAAGTCTTCGGTGAGCTTGGAGAAGGTGGTGATCGCATCGACCGTCTTGCCACTTTCGGTCTGGATCACACCTTTCATGAAGCGCATCTGCGGGTCGCGTGGCTTGCTGGCGAGGTACTGGTCAATCTTGACCAGTGCCTCATTGAGCTGACCTGCGCGCACCAGGCGGTTCACCTCGGCGTACTCGTCGGCTTGGGCCCAGGCGACGGTGCTGCCCACGCTGGCACAAACCAGGGTCGCAGCCACCAGCTGTCGCCAGCCAGACAGGTGGCTGGTACGGCGAGCGATGGGTGGGGGCAGGGAAGGAGTGGGTGGCAACATAGGACTCCGGGCATCGGGCAAAAACCGCTGTGCCAGCCTCTTCTTGTGAGGGCGAAGAGGTTGCGGCAAACCTGGTTTTCACAGGGATTTGGCAACGCGCTGGCTATACTGCTGGATTCTATCTGAGGGGTCTCCCAGCGCCCGCATCGCGTGGCCACTGACCGGTTTTTCCGGTCTCGGCTGACCCGGCAGGCCCACCGCTGGGCCGCCAGCCAAGACCCCAATCCCACCTGACATGACGCTGAAAATCTACAACACCTTGGCTCGACGTCTGGAGGCGTTTGAGCCGCTGGAGCCCGGTCATGTGCGCATGTATGTGTGCGGCATGACCATCTACGACCTGTGCCACATCGGCCATGCCCGCATGATGATGGCGTTTGACATTGTGCAGCGCTGGCTCAAAGTGAGCGGCTACCGCGTGACCTATGTGCGCAACATCACCGACATCGACGACAAGATCATCCGGCGCGCGCTGGAACGCGGCATCTCCTTGCGCGCGCTGACCACGGAAATGACCGAGGCCATGCACCAGGACATCGCCGCCTTGGGCATCGAGCCGCCCACGGTGGAGCCGCGCGCCACCGACTATGTGCCACAGATGCTGGGCCTGATCGAGCGGCTTGAGGCCAAGGGTCTGGCCTACCGCGCTGAGAGTGGCGATGTGAACTTTGCGGTGCGCAAGTTCTCCGGCTACGGCAAGCTTTCGGGCAAGTCGCTGGACGACTTGCGCGCTGGTGAGCGGGTTGCCGTGGACAGCGACAAGAACGATCCGCTGGACTTCGTGTTGTGGAAGGCGGCCAAGCCCGACGAACCGGCTGAGGCCCAGTGGCCCAGCGCTTATGGCCAAGGCCGACCTGGCTGGCACATCGAATGCTCCGCCATGTGTGGCGCGCTGCTGGGCGAGACCTTCGACATCCACGGCGGCGGTGCTGACCTGCAGTTTCCCCACCACGAAAACGAGATTGCGCAGTCCGAAGGTGCCCACGGCCAGCCGCTGGCGCGCTTTTGGGTGCATAACGGTTTTGTGCGGGTGGACAACGAAAAAATGTCCAAGAGCCTGGGCAATTTCTTCACCATCCGAGAGGTGCTGGCGAAGTACGACACCGAGACCCTGCGTTTTTTCATGGTGCGCACGCACTACCGCAGCCCGCTCAATCACAGCGACGCGCACCTTGACGACGCCCGCAGCGCGTTGAAGCGTTTCTACACCACGCTGGCGTCGGTGGCGCCAGCGCCGCTGGACGCAATCGACTGGATGCAGCCGTTCGCGCTGCGCTTTCGCGCCGCGATGGACGAGGATTTCGGCACGCCGGAGGCCATCGCTGTGCTGTTTGATCTCGCGAGCGAAATCAACCGCAGCCAAGATGCCCGGCTTGCCGGTTTGTTGCGCGCGCTCGGCGGCACGCTGGGCCTGCTGCAGAGCGAACCGGCGCGCTTTCTTCAGGGGGGCACGGGCGACCAGTTGCTCGACGAGACGGCTGTTGCAGCCCTGATTGTCGAGCGCGCGGCGGCCAAGGCGGCGAAGAACTTCGCTGAGGCTGACCGCATCCGCCAGGCGCTCCTGGCGCAAGGTGTTGCGCTGAAAGACAGCGCCACTGGCACCACCTGGGAGCGTGTCTGATGGCGAGCGCTGTGGCGCTGGATTTCGGCGCCGACGCGCCGACCTATTGGGCCGAAGCCTGCCGCCATCTGATGAAGCGCGACCGGGTGATGAAGAAGCTGATTCCGCAGCACGCTGGCGTTTGCCTGCAGTCGCGAGGTGACGCGTTTGTCACACTGGCGCGCAGCATCGTGGGACAACAGATTTCGGTGAAGTCGGCGCAGGCGGTCTGGGACCGTTTCGCTGCGCTGCCGCAGCAAATGACGCCAGCGCAGGTGCTCACGCTCAAGGTGGACGACATGCGCGCAGCGGGCTTGTCAACCCGCAAGGTTGAGTACCTGGTGGACCTGGCACTGCACTTCGCCAATCACCAGGTGCACGAGGAAGCCTGGGGCGAGATGGACGACGATGCCATCATCGCCGAGCTGGTGGCGATTCGCGGCATCGGTCGGTGGACCGCTGAGATGTTTTTGCTCTTCC
>JBLIJY010000175.1:0-5621 GCA_047636095.1 Hydrogenophaga sp.
GACCTGGACTCGAACCAGGGACCTGCGGATTAACAGTCCGTCGCTCTACCAACTGAGCTATCAGGGAACAGCCTCAAATTATAGCGAGATTTTTAACCGTTTTTCAAGTGGTGCTGAGATTTTTCGTATCAAAACTTCGTTTCCAAAGCGAAGCGCAGCGAGCGGGGTGCTGCGGGGAACAGGTAAATGTGGTCGTACTGGAAGGGCGACTCTTTGAAGTGCTGGCGGCCAAACAGGTTATCGACTGCGAGTGTCCAGGTGGCAGGGTGGTTCTGGATGCGGGTCTGGTAGCGCAGGCTGGCGTCAACACGGGTCCAGGAAGGCAGTTGCACCGAGGCGTCGGGCAGCACTGAGCGGCGGCCCTCATGCGAGAGATGGGCGCTCAGGGTGACGCCGGGCAGGGCGGCCACCGCGTGGCTGGCGTTGGCACGCAGCGCCCAGGTAGGCAGGTTGGTTGGGCGTTGGCCATTCACCGCTGAATCGATGAGCGAGCCGCGGCGCTCGGCGCGGATCCAGGTGGCGCTGCTGTCCAACGTCCAGCCACCCAGCTGGGTGCCCACGCCGATCTCAAGCCCTTGGTGGCGCACATCGCCGTCGATCACACGGGTGCAGGAGCCGTTGGCGCTGCACGAGGAAGCAGCACCTACCAGCAAGTTGTTGGAGACCGGCTTCACGATGTTGAAGACGGTCGCACTCCAGCGCTGCTGGCCCTGTGCATGGCGAATGCCCAGTTCCCACTGGCTGCTTTTGAGCGCAGGCAGCGCTTCGCCAGCGTTGGTGTAGCGTGCACGACCGGGTGCGACCTCAGACTCGACGCCTTGGCCCCAGCTGCCGTAGAGCATGGCTTGCGGGTTAAGCGACCAAGTGGCGGCCAGCCACGGCGTGGTGATGTTTTGCGCGTAACCCGTGGCGCGCGAACCGTCGGTGCGCACGCTGTCGCGCTCCAGTCGCGTGTGGCGCAAACCGACCCAGGTCTCAAAGCGCTCCGACCAGCGGATGGCGTCGGTGACGAACCACTCGGTGCTGCGTTCGCTGCGGTTGGCGTAGGGATCGGTGAAGGCCGGCACGGCGGGCAGGCTGGGCAGCGTGAACAGGTTGCCGGTGCCAGCAGCACTGTTGTTGTCGGCCTGGGGTTGACCTCGCTGGCGGTAGCGGCTGGTGAGCACGCCTGCGCTCAGCCGGTGTGTGGCCGCGCCGCTTTGCCACTGACCGTTGACCCGCCACTGGGCGGCATGGGTGGTGCGGCGCTCATCGAGGCTGCGATAGTCGTAGAGATCGAAGTCGCCGTTGGGGCAGTAGCGATCGGCGTAATAGATGCTGGAGCCGCTGTCGAAGCAGCCGTAGGGGTAGGCCAGAAAGTCGTCATTGACCAGGCGCTGTGTGCCCAGTTGTGCTTGCCAGTTCCAGGTGCTGTTGATGGCCTGGGTGTAGCGCAGGCTGCCGCTGAAATTCTGGAATGTGACCGGCTGGCTCCAGGGTTGGGTGTTGATGTTGAGGCGCGGGTCGGCAGCGGGCAGCCTGTTGCCCAGCAGGCTCAGGCCGGGCACGGTGGGCTGACTGCGCCGCGACCATTCGAATTCGCCTTCGAGCAAGCTGTCGGGGGAGAGTTTGGCGTCGAGCGCCAGGGCCACCAGGCCGCGCTGGCCTTCGGTGCCACGCGCCGCGCTGTTAAGGCGCTCGCCAGCCAGGTTCAAGCGGTAGCCGAGCGCTCCATCGCCACCCAGACGACCGCCCAGATCGAGGTGGACCAGGGCGTTACCGGT
The DNA here is from genome assembly GCA_047636095.1 of Hydrogenophaga sp. GTDB lineage: Bacteria > Pseudomonadota > Gammaproteobacteria > Burkholderiales > Burkholderiaceae_C > Hydrogenophaga. The sequence continues at coordinate 1,764 of JBLIJY010000175.1, forward strand.
GTCGTTGAGATCGAGTTTCAAGGCACGCAGCGGCTGCTGCGTGGGGCGTTTGACCACCGCATTGAACAGACCCCCGGGCGCGCTGGTGCCAGCCTGAATGCCGCTGGTGCCCTTGAGCAGTTCAATGCGTTCCAGATGGTCCAGCGGCAGCGAGGTCTCCGCGCTGATGGGCAGGCCCTCGCGGCGAAAGTTGTAGGTGCTGTCGAGCACGAAGCCGCGCACGCTGGCGAAGTCGTAATAGCCCACGGCGTTGTAGGCATCGCCAACCGATGCGTCCAGCCGGTAGAGATCGCTCAGGCGCTTGGCGCCAAGCTCGCTGATGGTTTCGCTGGAAATCACGGTGGCGCTGATCGGGCTGCGTGCCAGAGGCTCATTGCCAAATCCGGTGACATCCGCATTGGCTGGCGCACTGCGCTCCTGAATCAACACGGTGGGCAAAGTGCCCGCCGTGTTCTGGGCTGATGCCAAGCCGCAAGCGCTGATGAGGAGCGCGGCTGCCATCGCGATGCGGGTAGGCCTTGGCCGTGCGTGGGGCGATGAGAGGCGGTGGGGGAAACGGATACGAACTGTGGCCATGCTGTTGTCCTAAGACGTGGATGGCAGGGGCTTGACCAGTCACCGCGTGGGCCGAGCAGCGAATGTGCACGGGTGGGCGACCGGTGTTTGCTTCCCTGCGCGAGGATTACCTCAATCAGGTTCAAAGGGACTTTCTCAGTCGCGGCCCGGGCAGGCTGCAACACCCCTAGCGAAGTCACTCTTGCGAATGGAGGTGAATTTTAGGCGCAAACGACAAGGCCCTCGCGGGGAGGGCCTGTGATTTGCTGTGCACCGAGCGATGCAGGTCAGTCGAACACCGGCGACTCCACGCCCAGCACCTTGTGCAGCTTGGGGCTGGTGGTGGTGTACTGAAGAAACACTTTTTTATCAGGCGAGATGATGGGCATGGCGCCAAAAGCGGCCAGGGCGCATTCGTGAAAGCCCGAGAGAATCAGCTTTTTCTTGCCGGGGTAGGTGTTGATGTCGCCTACCGCAAAAATGCCCGGGATGCTGGTGGAAAATTTTTCGGTGTCCACCACGAGTTGCTTGCGCTCGATCTCCAGACCCCATTCGGCGATCGGGCCGAGCTTGGGGCTCAGGCCGAAGAAGACCAGCAACACATCGAGTGGTACGACGCGGGTCACGCCATCGGCGCCGGTCACCTTTAATCCCACCAGCCTACCTTCTTTTTCATCAAAGCCTGTGATCTGGCCGACGATGAACTGCATCTCGTAGGCGTCGCAAAGCTCTTTCATCTTGGCCACGCTGGCGGGTGCGGCCTTGAAGCCATCGCGGCGGTGAATCAGGATGACGCTCTCGGCCTTGTTCGGGCCTTCTGCGGCGAAGTTCAGGGCCCAGTCGAGTGCGGAGTCACCACCGCCGACGATAACCAGATTTTTGCCGGCAAATTCGGCTGGGTTTTTTACCCGGTAGTGGAGCTGCGAACCGTGGAACTGGTCCAAACCGTCGACCTTCAGCAGGCGTGGCTGGAACGCACCGACACCGGCCGCGATGAAGATAGTTTTGGTAAGAAAGCGGGTGCCTTTGGACGTCTCGATGAAGAACCGGCCATCGTCTTGCTTGTCCACCGTGACCACCTCTTGCCCCAGGTGAAAGGTAGCGCCGAAGGGCTCAATCTGCTTGAGCAAGCGGTCGGTGAGTTCCTGGCCGGTGCACACCGGAATGGCCGGGATGTCGTAGATGGGCTTGTCCGGGTAGAGCTCTACCGGCTGGCCGCCTGGGTAGGCGAGCGAATCGATCACATGGGCTTTGATTTCCAGCAAGCCCAGCTCGAACACCTGGAACAGGCCGACCGGGCCCGCGCCGACAATAACCGCATCGGTTTCAATCGGGCCGTCGTGAGCGGCGGCGGTGTCCATGACTTCTTGGTTCAGTTGCAGTTCCATGATTTCCTCAGCGCAGCATTTCGGGCAATTTGCCGGTTTTTTCTTTCCAGTCGTCGGCATCAGGCAGCGGCTCTTTGCGCTTGGTGATGCTTTTCCAGCCTGGCAGGCGTGACAGCTCTTCGTTCAGCCGGGTCATGTGCAGCTGGTCTTTGGGCAGGTCTTCTTCCGCGTAGATGGCACTCACCGGACACTCGGGGATGCACACCGCGCAATCGATGCATTCGTCGGGATCGATGGTGAGGAAATTGGGGCCTTCGCGAAAGCAGTCCACGGGGCAGACATCCACACAATCGGTGTATTTGCAGCGGATGCAGGATTCGGTAACGACGTGGGTCATGGTGTGTGAAAGAGGGGAAACGCTGAAACCCTGAATTTTAGGGTCTCTCATAGGGTAAGCCAGGGTAGCCGCCCTGCGCTTGACATGAGGTAAGGGTGAAAGGGGTGCTCAGCGCACCAGCAGGGCGCCGGCGGTGCGATGGCTCGCTGTGTCAACCAAGACCAGCGCACCCAGGGCGCGCGACTGCTCGAATGGCCGTGTGGTCAAGGGCTCTTGCAGCGCCAGCTCAATGTGGCCGATGTCGTTGGTCTCCAGCTGGGTGGCTTTCTCTTCGCCCAGGGTGTGGATGTCGAGCCGGTGCACGATGCGATGCACCCGCGCTTTGACCCAGCGGTGCCCGTGCAGCGCCCAGTAGACGCGCCCGGCGGTGAGCGGTTCGTCGTCCAGCCACGCCACGGTGGCGTGCAGGGTTTGGCTTTTGGACAGACCCACACCGCCGTCCGGCGTGGCCAGCAGCCAGTCGCCACGCGACACGTCGAGCTCGCGGTCGAGCACAACGCCTGCGCTGTGCCCTGCCGCCACAGGTTGCGGATGGCGCAGGTGGTCGAGCACCTGCGCCACCTGTGCGGTCTGCCCCCCGGGCATCACCCGGATGAGCTGCCCGGGCTGCACGCTGCCCGTGGCCACGCGGCCCCAGAAAATGCGACGGCCTTGGCGGATGTCGGCTGAGGACGAAAACTTCTCGACCCACTGCACGGGAAAGGCCAGCGGCAGCCCCGTGTCGGCGGGCGTGATCGGGAGTTGCTCAAGGATGTTGATCAAGGTCGGGCCGCTGTAGCCGCACCAGTTCGCATCGGCGGGGGGGTCGATCACGTTCCAGCCTTTGAGCGCAGAGACCGGTACAGTGGCACCGACGCTGATGCCAGCCTCAACGGCGAAGGCGGCCAGCGCGGCGCGGATGTGGGCGAAGGCCAGGGAGCTGTCGCTCACCGCATCGAGCTTGTTGACCGCGAACACGATCGAGGGCACACGCAGCAGCTTGAGCAGCAGGCTGTGGCGCCGGGTCTGCGGCAAGAGCGTGAGCGTCGGATGGCGCCAGTCGAGCTTGGTGGCGTCAACCAGCACCACGGCCGCGTCGGCGCTGGAGGCGGCCGTGACCATGTTGCGGGTGTACTGCTCGTGGCCCGGCGCGTCGCCGATGATGAACTTGCGTGTCTGGGTGTTGAAGTAGCGGTAGGCCACGTCGATGGTGATGCCTTGCTCGCGCTCGGCTGAGAGGCCGTCGGTCAGCAGCGCCAGATCGGTCTGGCCCTGGCGCTGCACGCCCGCCAGGTGGTCTTGCAGCACAGACTTGCTGTCGACCAGCAGGCGGCCGATCAGCGTGCTCTTGCCGTCATCAACGGAGCCGCAGGTGATGAATTTGAGCGCGGTGCGGGTGTCTTGCGTGAGGGCTTTGACAGGTTCAGCCCGAACGGCCGTGGTCGTGTTCATGAAATGCTTTCAGAGAGGGTTCGGTGGACTGAGGTGTCTGGTTCAAGGGCGCAGCGGAGCCGCCTTTGCCGGGGCGCCAACGCCGCCCCTTCGAGGGGTCGCGCGAAGCGCGGCGGGTGGGCTAGAAATAGCCTTCCTTCTTGCGCT
>JBLIJY010000176.1:0-5620 GCA_047636095.1 Hydrogenophaga sp.
GGCGGCGAAGCGGCTTGCAGCGTGCAGGCGCGGCGCCTCTCGCAGGTGACGTTCGACGCCATGTGGAAGGGCCTCGTGATGGTCAAACCTGGCGTGCGCCTGGGCGACATCGGTCACGCGATCCAGACCTTCGCTGAGGGCAATGGCTTCTCTGTGGTGCGCGAGTTTTGCGGCCACGGCATTGGCCAGCGCTTTCACGAAGCGCCTCAGGTGCTGCATTACGGGCGCCCGGGCACACTGGAAGAATTGAAGCCGGGCATGACCTTTACCATCGAACCCATGATCAACGCGGGCAAGCGCGACATCAAGGAAATGAACGACGGCTGGACCATCGTCACCAAAGACCGGTCGCTCTCGGCCCAGTGGGAGCACACGGTGCTGGTCACGCCCACAGGCTTTGAGGTGCTCACGCTGTCTGCCGGCAGCCCGCCGCTGCCCAGCTTTGTGACCAACACCAAGACCTGAACGCCTGAGACCCACAGGCGATGCCAGCCCCATCCACTGCCCCTACCGCCATCCCAGACATCGCCACCCTTCGTCGGCGCTACCGCGAAGACAAGGCGGCGCTGATGACCGAGCTCGGCGTTGAGAGCGCCTCGGCCCGCGGCATGCGCAGCGCCTTGCGCCAACTCGCCCGCCTGACCGACCAGACCCTACGCACGCTCTGGCAGCGCGCCGGCTTCAAATCGACCTATGCGCTGCTGGCCGTGGGCGGCTACGGGCGCGGTGAGCTGTTTCCGTTTTCTGATGTCGATGTGCTGGTGCTGATGCCCGACGGCATGAAGCCCGAGGAAGACGCCACCCTCAAGCAACGCCTGGAGATTTTTATTGGCGCCTGCTGGGACGTGGGCCTGGAGATCGGCTCCGCTGTGCGCACCACCGAAGACTGCATGAGCGAGGCATTGAGAGACGTCACGGTGCAAACCTCGCTGCTCGAATGCCGCCTGATCCGCGGCAGCAAACCGCTGTTTGATCGGCTGGTGCAGCAGCTGGAACAGGCTATGGACCCCAAGGCCTTTTTCGTCGCCAAAACGCTGGAAATGCGCCAGCGCCACCACAAGTTTGAAGACACGCCCTACGCGCTGGAACCCAACATCAAGGAGTCGCCGGGCGGCCTGCGCGATCTGCAAATCATCCTCTGGGTGGCCAAAGCCGCTGGGCTTGGTCACAGCTGGGACGAGCTGGCCCGCAAAGGCCTGGCGACGCCACTGGAGGCGCGCCAAATCAAGGCCAATGAGGCGCTGCTCAGCCTGATCCGCGCCCGGCTGCATCTGCTGGCCCGCCGGCGCGAAGACCGCCTGGTGTTCGATTTGCAGACGGTGGTGGCCGAATCGTTTGGCTTCAAAGCCCACATCCCGCCGATGGTGGTGTCTACTGGCGACGGGCCCAACCACGCCAAAACGCCACGCACCGCCAAGGGCCTGCGCCGCGCCAGCGAGCTGCTGATGCGCCGCTACTACTGGGCCGCCAAGGCAGTGACCCAGCTCAACGACATTTTGCTGCTCAACATCCAGGAGCGGCTCAGCAACGATTCCCCCACCCACGACCAGCTTCGCCCGATCAACGAACGTTTTTTCGAAAAAGGCGGCACGCTGGAGGTGGCCAGCGACGATCTTTACGAGCGCCAGCCCCACGCCATCCTGGAAACCTTCTTGCTCTACCAGACCACGGTGGGTATCAAAGGCTTGTCGGCCCGCACGCTGCGCGCCCTCTACAACGCGCGCCCGGTGATGAATGCCGCCTTCCGGGCCGACCCGATGAACCGCGCCACCTTTCTGCAAATCTTGCAGCAGCCTGAGGGCATCACCCATGCGATGCGGCTGATGAACCAAACCTCGGTGCTTGGGCGCTACCTCTGGGTGTTTCGCCATATCGTTGGCCAGATGCAGCACGACCTGTTTCACGTCTACACCGTGGACCAGCACATCTTGATGGTGCTGCGCAACGTGCGCCGCTTCTTCATCGCCGACCACTCGCACGAATACCCGTTCTGCTCACAGCTTGCCGCTGGCTGGGACAAGCCCTGGATTCTCTACATTGCCGCTCTGTTCCACGACATTGCCAAAGGCCGGGGCGGCGACCATTCCGAGCTGGGCGCGCAGGATGCGCGGGTGTTCTGTCGCCAGCACGGCATCGCCCGAGAAGACAGCCAGTTGATCGAGTTCCTGGTGACGCATCACCTGGCCATGAGCCAGATCGCCCAAAAAATGGATCTGAGCGACCCGGATGTGATCAACGCCTTTGCCCGCCGCGTGGGCAACGAGCGCTACCTCACCGCGCTTTACCTACTCACCGTGGCCGACATCCGCGGCACCAGCCCCAAGGTGTGGAACAACTGGAAAGGCAAGCTGCTCGAAGATCTCTACCGCTACACCTTGCGCGCCCTCGGTGGTCGCGCGCCCGACCCCGGTGCCATCGTGGAGGCCCGCAAACGCGAAGCGCTCATCCTGCTCGCGTTACACGCCCTACCGCACCAAGCCCACCAAGCGCTTTGGGAGCGGCTGGAGGTGAGCTATTTCATGCGCCACCAAGCCGACGAAATCGCTTGGCACACCCGGGTGCTCACCCGTGCCTTGGCGCAATACGCTGCCCGAAGCCGCGCCGCCAAGGCCACGCCAGCGGCGCCAGACACCGAGCCCACTGCGCCGCCACCCGAGCGAGCCATCGTGCGCGCACGCATCTCGCCCGAGGCCGACGGCCTGCAGGTGCTCGTCTACGCGCCCGACCAGCCCGACCTGTTCGCCCGCATCTGCGGCTACTTCGACGAGTCCGACTTCAGCATCCTCGACGCCCGCGTCCACACCACCCGCGACGGTCACGCGATGGACACCTTCCAGATCGTCGCACCCACCCTGTCCGATCACTACCGCGCGCTCACCGACATGGTGGAAAACGAGCTCGCGATCGTGATCAACCAGCGCGGCCCTCTGCCCCCGCCCAGCAAAGGCCGGCTGTCGCGGCGCGTCAAAAGCTTCCCCATCACCCCCCGGGTTGACCTGCGCCCAGATGAGAAAGCCCAGCGCTGGCTGCTCAGCGTGTCCGCCAGCGACCGCGCCGGCCTGCTCTACAGCATCGCCCGCGTGCTGGCCGAACACCACGCCAGCGTCGAACTCGCCAAGGTCACCACCTTGGGTGAGCGGGTCGAAGACACCTTCCTCATCAGCGGCCCGCAGCTGCAGGTGAACAGACGCCAGATCGAAATCGAGACGGAGTTGTTGCGGGTGCTGGAAGGCTCATGAGGCCAGCCGTCTCACTGAAGGGACCGCAGCTTGGCCACCCATCGGCTCAGCGTTTTTTGTCTGCCAACCTGGCCGGTGGTGCGCCCTCATCGGGCGGCGTGACGTCGAACAACTCTAAATCGATCGAGTTGCTGCGCTGCCCAGCGGGATTGGCTCGACGCGCAACAGGGTCGTTGGGCTCGACCAAGATATCCACATCGGGCAGCGAGACCTCAAAGGCGGAGGGCGCCGACCAATCGTTCAGGTCCACGTCCAGACCGAGGTTCGGCGAGACAGGAGGCTGTTGTTCTGTCGGCCATGTGGATTTGCCGGTGACGCGTTGAGCCGGCGCCGCTGCGCTGCGCTGCGCCGTCGTCTTGAGCGCCTGAGTCTGGGTGTTCGCGAAGTCCTTGGGTAACTTCGAGTCGACAGCCTCGCGCTGGATCATCTCCTTGGCCAGCGCGTACAGCAGCAGCAACTCGCGGTAGGCCTCCAGATCGAACACCCCAGCCTGAGGGTCGCCTGCCTCCCGGAAAATCGACTGTTCGATCACATCGAGCACGCGGGGCTTGGGCCAGAGCGCCTGAATGCGGCCCATGGCGCGTTCATAAAACTCCAAACCCCGCCCTTCGTCACTGAATTGCTCAAAGGCCGGCGCGCCGGCATTGAACAGGCCGTTGAAATCGACGCGCATTTGCTCGTACGCCTCCTGGTTGCCTTGCCGGTGGTGGATCGCGAGCAAGTCCAGGTAGGTCAAGGCGCTGGGTACCTGGCTCTCGGCAATGTGATCGCGCAGCAACTTGATCGCCTGCTCGTCCTGACCCAGCGAAATGAAAAAATCGGCCTGCTGCTGAACGTCGATCAACTCTTCGGCGGCCAATGATCGCGAGGTCGCTTGGCTGGGTAAGAACCCGGCCTTGTCGACGGCAAAGGGCACGGGTGTGCTGTTGTCAACGTCGTGCAGCTTGCTGTCATCTGGCTCGGCCAAGCGTGATACGGGCCGCACCTTCGACGGATTGGCATTCGGCGCGAGCGTGCGGTCGAGATTCAAAGGCGATGGGGGTGCGGCGACACGGCGGGGCTGAGTCGAGTCACGCGCAGTGGCGTTCAGCGCTTCTTCCTGCACCCACCAAGCTTCTTTGTCAGCAAAGCGGGGGCGGTTTTTTTGTTGGCGCCACATCCACACCAAGCCAAGCAATGCCAGCGCCAACAAACCCACCAGGACGATCACCAGCCATTGCCACTGCCGCGACTGCTTCAGGCGAGAACTGATCTCGCTGATCGTGGCTTGGCTGCTGGTCTGCGAATCGCGCAAGGCGCTGACCGCTGCGCTCAGCGCTTCGAGCTCGTTGATGCTGAGCAAAATGTCCTCTGGCGAAGAGTTGACGGCCCGCCACAGACGGCCTGCGGCGGCACGCGCCTCTTGCGAACTGGTGGGCTCGCTCAGCAGGCTGAGCGACAGCTTGAGCACAGGGTCGTGCTCGATCGCTGGACTCAAGTCGATCGCATCAAGCTCCAATCTGGGTGTGGCTGCTGGCGCAGGCAGAGCCGCCGGTTGGCGGGCCACTGCTGGCAGCTTGGCACGCTCGCGCACAGGCCGCTGAACTGCTGCCCGAGGGGTCTCTGCCGCACCGGATGCAGCAGCGCCACTGCTCGTTGCGCGTGCGCGCTGCTCGGGCAGCGCATCGCCGCCAGGCGAAGACACATCAGGCAGCGGGCCGGTGGCAGGCAATCGGGGTACCACGGGTAAAGCGCCAGAGACAACCGCAGCAGCGGAGGATCGCGCGGGTTCACTGACGGGGTCGGCCAGCAAAACATACCGTCGGGTGAAAGGAGCGGTGCAACCGGCGCGCACGACAACGGTCACCACCGGTTCGTCGATGGCAACCGATGCTTGGATACGCACCAGGGCCTGCGCGTTGGGTGTGGCACGCTGCAAGGTGGCGCTTACTGCGCTGGGCGGCAGTCTGGTCTCGCCGTAGAGCACATCCGTGCTGACACAGGCGTCTGCCAGCTCTTCGCCTGGTGCCAAAATAGCCTGAACCCGGATATCGAGTGGGCGGCCAAGAACACCTGCGCCGCTTTGGGCCCCCAGCGTGATCGCCGAACTGCTCAATGCGGTTGATAGCAAAATGCTGCCTGCCCAAAATTGCCGCACGTGAAAGACCTTTGTTTGCATGAATTCAAGATTGTGCAATTTTTCGCACTGGATATACCTTCAATGAGCACCCCTATGCAAGCCATATTTCACACAACAGGCCTGGTTGGCACCGGCGCCATGGGCCGGGGCATCGCCCAGATGGCGGCTCAAGCGGGCAGCACCGTTCTTCTGTACGACACCCAACCCGGCGCTGCAGCGGCCGCTCGCAGCGTGCTGCAGACCACCTGGCAGACGCTGGTAA
>JBLIJY010000177.1:0-5585 GCA_047636095.1 Hydrogenophaga sp.
GGGTCATCGAATCGGGCGATGCCGATGCGATGTCGCAGGCGGGCTTGAAGGTCGGCGACCGTGTGTGTGCCTTGGTCGCGGGTGGCGGTTACGCGCAGTTCTGCACCGCGCCGGTGGGCCAGTGTCTGCCAGTGCCCGAGGGCCTCGACGACGTGGCTGCAGCCTCCTTGCCAGAGACGTTTTTCACCGTCTGGAGCAACGTGTTTGATCGCGGTCGCTTGCAGGCAGGCGAGACCCTGCTGATCCAGGGTGGCACCAGCGGCATTGGGGTGACCGCGATCCAACTGGCCAAGGCTTTTGGCGCCCGTGTGATCGCCACTGCCGGCAGCGACGAAAAATGCGCTGCCTGCTTGGCGCTCGGTGCCGACCACGCGATCAATTACAAGACGCACGACTTCGTGGCTGAGGCGATGAAGCTCACGGAGGGCCGTGGCGTCGACGTGATACTGGACATGGTGGCAGGCGCGTATGTGGCACGCGAGATCGAATGCCTGGCCGAAGACGGTCGGCTGGTGATCATCGCGGTGCAGGGTGGTGTGAAGGCCGAATTCAACGCTGGCATGGTGCTGCGGCGCCGGCTGGTGATCACCGGCTCCACATTGCGACCGCGTCCCGTGGCGTTCAAGACCGCCATCGCGCACGCATTGAGCGAGCGTGTCTGGCCCTTGCTGGCACAAGGCAAGGTCAAGCCGGTGATTCACAGTGTGTTTGACGCAGCGCATGCAGCCCAGGCACATGCGCTCATGGAATCCAATCAGCACATCGGCAAGATCGTGTTGACTTGGTCTTGAGGCCGCTGGGGGACAGCATGAAAAAACGGATTGTGGGCAACTGGAAAATGAACGGCTCGCTGGTTGCCAACCAGGCGCTGGTCCAAGCCATGCTCGATAGCTTCGATGCCCAGGCGAGCGAAGCCGAGCTGGCGCTGTGTGTGCCAGCACCCTATTTGGCGCAATTGCAGTCGCTGCTCTCAGGCAGCCCGATGGCTTGGGGTGCGCAGGATGTCTCGACGCACGAGCAGGGCGCCTTCACCGGTGAGGTGAGTGCCGCTATGCTGAAAGACTTCGGCTGTCGTTACACGATCGTCGGTCACTCCGAGCGCCGTCAGCACCACGGTGAGACCGATGCGCTGGTGGCGGTCAAAGCGCAGCGCGCGCTGGCTGCTGGTATCACGCCCATTGTCTGTGTCGGTGAAACGCTGGCCCAGCGCGAAGCGGGTGAGACGCAAGCGGTGGTCAAGCGACAACTCGCTGCGGTGATTCACGTGGTTACCCACTGCACCAGCGAAATTGTGGTGGCCTATGAGCCGGTCTGGGCGATTGGCACTGGCAAGACCGCCACGCCCGAGATGGCGCAGGCGGTGCATGCGGTGCTGCGCGCGCAACTGGCGGCGGCCACCGAGCACCCCAAGTGGGTGCCCATCCTTTACGGCGGCAGCATGAACGCTGCCAATGCGGCCAGCTTGCTGGCCGAGCCCGACATTGACGGCGGTTTGATCGGCGGTGCGTCGCTCAAGGTCGCTGACTTTTTGCAGATCGCTCAAGCAGCCAAGGCCTGAGGCCGGTTGTCGCACAACCCTCGCGGAGAAACTTCATGAACGTTTTGTTGACCATTCTTTTGGCGCTGCAGATGCTGACTGCCATCGCCATGATCGTGCTGATCCTGATGCAGCATGGCAAAGGCGCCGATGCGGGCGCTGCATTTGGTGGTGGCGGTGCGGGCTCGGCGAGCCTGTTTGGGGCCTCGGGCAGCGCCAACTTTCTCTCTCGGTCCACCGGCGTGCTTGCAGCTGTGTTCCTTGCCTGTACCTTGGGCCTGGCCTACTTCGGCAACCTGCGCCAGGTTGCACCAGGTACGGGCAGTGTCCTTGAGGGCTCGGTGTTGCCTGCGCAGTCCCCGGCGGCCGCACAAATTCCAGATTCGAGCGGCAGCACACCAACCCCTGCACCAGCCGCTGCGCCGAGCGAGCCAGTGGGCGCCGGCGCCGCTCAGATACCTGGGAAGTAAGCCTGGCGCAATGCTCATGCAGCTCAATCGGAAGTCTTCAGTCAAGCAGACTGCCGATACGCTACGGAAATCCCGGTACCGCTCCGGAAAAGGGCTGGTTTCAGGGTAAAATCATAAGCTTGCCGAGCAAGGTTCAAGCGGACCTGAAGACAGCGGCAAGTCAGAGTCAGCCGACGTGGTGAAATTGGTAGACACGCTATCTTGAGGGGGTAGTGGCGAAAGCTGTGCGAGTTCGAGTCTCGCCGTCGGCACCAATCTTTGGACAACATGGCCCAGCGCCATGTCAGTGGAATTGCAGCCCAGATGAGTCTTGAACAATACCTCCCCGTACTTTTGTTCATTTTGGTGGGCTTTGCGATTGGGGTCATTCCCCAGGTGCTGGGGTACATCCTGGGGCCGAACCGCCCCGATGCGGAAAAGAACTCGCCTTACGAGTGTGGCTTTGAGGCCTTTGAAGACGCTCGGATGAAGTTCGATGTGCGTTACTACCTGGTGGCCATCCTCTTCATTCTTTTCGATCTCGAGATCGCATTTCTGATTCCCTGGGCCGTTGCGCTGGGCGATATCGGCATGACCGGTTTCCTGACTGGCGTGGTGTTTCTTGCCATCCTCACCGTCGGGTTCGTCTATGAATGGAAAAAAGGTGCGCTCGATTGGGAGTGATGCCCCGAGCGTGGCCGTCTTTTACCGGAGCAGCACATGATTGAAGGCGTATTCAAGGAAGGCTTTGCCACCACGAGCTACGACTCGGTGGTGAACTGGGCCAAGACCGGCTCCCTGTGGCCGATGACTTTCGGTTTGGCCTGCTGTGCGGTCGAAATGATGCATGCAGCCGCTGCGCGCTACGACATTGGTCGCTTCGGCGCCGAGGTGTTTCGGGCCAGTCCACGCCAAGCCGATCTGATGATCGTTGCTGGCACGTTGTGCAACAAAATGGCACCAGCTCTGCGCAAGGTCTATGACCAGATGGCCGAGCCGCGCTGGGTGCTCTCCATGGGTTCTTGTGCCAATGGCGGTGGCTACTACCACTATAGCTATTCGGTGGTGCGCGGTTGTGACCGCATCGTGCCAGTCGATGTGTATGTGCCAGGTTGCCCGCCCACCGCCGAGGCGCTGTTGTACGGGATCATCCAGTTGCAGCAGAAAATTCGCCGTACCAACACCATCGCGCGCGCTTGAGCGTCGAAGGCATCACACCATGAGCGCGATCATCCTTCCCGATTCGACCCATGCCATCCGCCCCGAGGCATTGCAGGCCACCGTGGCCGAGTTGCTGGGTGATCGTGTGCGTTCGCTCACGGTGGTGCGAGGAGAGCTCACGCTGGTGGTCGCCGCATCCGACTACCTGGCGGTCATGCAGGCGCTTCGCGACGCGCCGCAAACCCGCTTCGAGCAAATGATTGACCTTTGCGGCATGGACTACTCCACCTATGGCGACGGCCGCTGGGAAGGCTTGCGCTACGCTGCTGTGGTTCACCTGCTGTCGGTCAGCCTCAACCACCGGCTGCGGGTGCGCGTGTTCTGCCCAGAAGACGACTTCCCCGTGCTCGACTCGATCACCTCGCTTTGGGCTTCAGCCAACTGGTATGAACGCGAGGCGTTCGATTTGTTTGGCATTGTGTTTGAAGGCCACAGCGACTTGCGCCGCATCCTCACCGACTACGGATTCATCGGTCACCCTTTCCGCAAAGATTTCCCCCTCTCCGGTCACGTGGAAATGCGCTACGACGCTGAACGCCAGCGCGTGATCTACGAACCGGTCACGATCGAGCCGCGCGAGGTCGTGCCGCGTGTGATTCGCGAAGACAACTACGGAGGACTGCACTGAAGGCGCAAGCCCGGCAGACCAGACATGGCAGAAATCAAAAACTACACCCTCAACCTGGGCCCGCAGCACCCGGCAGCCCACGGCGTGCTGCGCCTCGTGCTGGAGCTTGATGGCGAGGTGGTTCAGCGCGCCGACCCGCACATCGGCCTGTTACACCGCGCCACTGAAAAGCTGGCCGAGCACAAGACCTTCATTCAGTCGCTGCCTTACATGGATCGGCTCGACTACGTGTCGATGATGTGCAACGAGCACGCTTACTGCCTGGCGATCGAAAAGCTGCTGGGCATTGAAGTGCCGATTCGCGCGCAATACATCCGGGTGATGTTCAGCGAAATCACGCGCCTGATGAACCACCTGATGTGGCTGGGTTCGCACGGCAACGATTGCGGCAGCTCCACCATTCTGATCTACGCGTTTCGTGAGCGCGAAGACCTGTTTGACATGTACGAGGCGGTGTCGGGTGCGCGCATGCACGCGGCCTATTTCCGCCCTGGTGGCGTCTACCGTGACCTGCCCGACAGCATGCCGCAGTACCGGCACAGCAAGATCCGCAACGCTAAGGCGATGGCGGAGATGAACACCAACCGCCAGGGTTCGCTGCTTGATTTCATCGACGACTTCACCCAGCGCTTTCCAACCTACCTGGCCGAATACCACACGCTGCTGACCGACAACCGCATCTGGAAACAGCGCACCGTGGGCATTGGCGTGGTCAGCCCGGAGCGCGCGCTCAATTTGGGCATGACCGGTCCCATGCTGCGCGGTTCGGGCATCGCCTGGGACCTGCGCAAAAAGCAGCCTTACGAAGTCTACGACCGCATGGACTTCGACATCCCGGTGGGTAAAACTGGCGATACCTACGACCGCTACCTGGTTCGCATGGAAGAGATGAAGCAGTCCAACCGCATCATCAAACAGTGCGTGAACTGGCTCAAGGTCAACCCCGGTCCGGTGATCACCGACAACCACAAGGTGGCACCGCCATCGCGCGAGTCGATGAAGACGAACATGGAGGAGCTGATCCACCATTTCAAACTCTTCACCGAAGGTTTCCATGTGCCCGAGGGCGAGGCCTATGCCGCTGTCGAGCATCCCAAGGGCGAATTCGGCATCTACTTGGTGAGCGATGGTGCCAACAAGCCGTACCGCCTGAAGATCCGCGCCGCCGGGTTTGCGCATCTGGCCACCATGGACGAGATGGCGCGCGGTCACATGCTGGCCGACGCGGTGGCCATCATTGGCACTATGGACGTTGTTTTTGGAGAGATTGACCGATGAGCGCTGAAGCCGCGACCACGATGACGATATCCGAGGCAACCCAGGCAAGGTTCGCGCGCGAGGTGACAAAGTACCCGGCTGACCAAAAGCAGTCGGCGGTCATGGCTTGTCTGTCCGTGGTTCAGCAGGAGCAGGGCCATGTGAGCCGTGCGGCTGAGCAGGCGGTGGCCGACTACCTTGGCATGCCCGCGATCGCGGTGTATGAGATCACCACCTTCTACAACATGTACAACCAGCGGCCGGTGGGCAAATTCAAGCTCAACGTTTGCACCAACCTGCCGTGCCAGTTGCGCGATGGCCAGAAGGCTTTGCATTACCTGGAGCGCAAGCTGGGCATCGCGATGGGCGGCACCACTGCCGACGGCCTGTTTACCTTGCAGCAGAGCGAGTGTCTGGGCGCTTGCGCCGACTCGCCGGTGATGCTGGTCAACGACCGCCACATGTGCAGTTTCATGAGCGACGACAAACTCGA
>JBLIJY010000178.1:0-5573 GCA_047636095.1 Hydrogenophaga sp.
GCCGTTCTTGCGCGGGGGAATAACCGCCTGCGCCCCGCGTTGAACGATCCCCGCATGGCAAGCCTTGGTGTCGTAGGCCCCGTCCCCACTGACGCTGGCCACTGCTTCATCGGGTGGTATCTGAGCCAGCAGCTCGAGCAGCATGGGCGCACCACCTGCGCCGTCCTCCACGCTGTTGTCGGTCACTTCGATGGCCCCGATCTCCAGCGTGTGGGCGGCAATCCCCAGGTGCATCTTGCGCCACTGCCGCCGGTACTCGGTGCTGAAGTCGGGCACGCGCCAGTCCAGGCCCGCCAGGTGCAACAGGCTCTCAACCGTGCCCAGGCTTTGACGCAGGGCCAAGCCGAACAGGCACTTGATGCTCAAGCAAAAAGGGATGGCTGCCTCAGAGAAGATCCGCTGGCGTCCTCGCTTGCCACTGGCCGGTGCGTACCACGGCATGTCTTTGTCCAGCCAGATCGTCAACGACCCTCGGGCTTTGAGCGCGGCGTTGTACGTCGCCCAGTTGGTGGTCTTGTGGCGCGGTCTTGGTGCCCTTGGGTGCGGTCATGCCCCGAGGCTACCAGCCCGGGGAGCCTGCTTTGTGCAACAAAGCCGATCTGAGGCAGAAAGCCCCCATTGGTTGACGCCTCAGTGGGGGCTTTCTGCGTAAAAACCTTAGGCACCACGGGCGCGGATCGGCCTGCTAGTCTGTGCGCTTTCAAACCCGAAACAAAAGCGCGTTTTCGCCCGACTTCGATATGGATTTAACCGTTAGCGTCTTGCTGGGCACCTTCATTTTGTCGGTGCTGGCATTGTTTGTTTTCATTGCGTCCATGGCCAAGGGCCTGTTTGGCAGTGGCGGCGCGGCCGCGGTGCAGATCTTCGACAGCGACGAGCTTGGCGCAGTGGAAGACCCGGCTGCAACCAAGGACCAGCGCGGTAACCTACAGCAAGCCATGGACCCCAGCAGCAGCGCCAGCCAGCGCAGCGCGAGCGAGGTGGCCACGCGTTTGCGCGCGGACCAAAGCAGCTCCTTGGTGGTGGGTGTGTGTCTCACGCTGAGCGTGGTCTGGCTGGTGCTGGCATCGGTGGCGGGTCTGATTGCTTCGCTCAAGCTGCACCTGCCCGACTGGATGGTTCAACAGGCGTGGATCACCTTCGGGCGTATTCGGCCCATCCACCTGAATCTGGTGGCTTACGGCTGGTGCTCGATGGCTGGCATCGGCGTGTCGATGTGGCTCATTCCGCGTTTGCTGAAAACCGAACTGGTGGGCGCGAGATACGCACTGGCTGGTGGTGTGCTGTGGACGCTGGGCGTGACTGCCGGCACGGTGGCCATCGCGATGGGCCACTCAGACGGGCTGGAGTGGCTGGAATACCCCTGGCAGATCGACATTTTGTTGGTGGTTGGCGGCGCCTTGGTGGGGTTTCCACTGTGGCTGACCTTGCTTCAACGCAAGGTGGCGCACCTGTACGTTTCGGTCTGGTACATCGCCGCCGGGCTGCTTTGGTTTCCGGTCCTGTTCCTGGTGGCCAACTGGCCAGGCCTGCACTTTGGTGTGCAGCAGGCTACGATGAACTGGTGGTTCGCTCACAACGTTTTGGGCCTGTGGTTCACACCGCTGGGGCTGGCTGCTGCCTACTACTTTATTCCCAAAGTGTTGGGCAAGCCCATCCACAGTTACAACCTGTCGCTGCTGGGCTTTTGGTCGCTGGCTTTCTTCTACAGCCAAGTGGGCGGCCACCACCTCATTGGCGGGCCGGTGCCTTCATGGCTGATCACGATCAGCATCGTGCAGAGCATGATGATGGTGGTGCCGGTGGTGGCGGTCGCCATCAACCAGCATCTGACCGTGCTGGGTAACTTTCGGGCACTGATCTATTCGCCCACGCTGCGTTTCATTGTGCTGGGCGCCATGATGTACACGGCGGCTTCGGTGCAGGGCTCGTTGCAGGCGCTGCGCTCGGTCAACACGGTGACCCACTTCACGCACTACACGGTGGCCCACGCGCACCTGGGGCTGTACGGTTTCTTCACGATGGTGATGTTCGGCTCCATTTACTTCATCATGCCGCGCGTGATGAAATGGGAATGGCCGTACCCGTGGATGATCTCGGCGCACTTCTGGCTGGTGTTGGGTGGCTTCGCGATCTATTTCATCGGCCTGTCTTTCGGCGGCTGGTACCAGGGTCTGGCGATGCTGGACAAAGACATCCCGTTCATGGACAGCGTCACGCTCACGATTCCTTATCTGCAGGCGCGTTCGGTGGGCGGGGCGGTGATGACGCTGGGTCACCTGGTGTTTGCACTGCACTTTTTCATGATGGGCTGGAAGTTCGGCCCGCGTCGGTTGGGGGCTTCCTTGCTGGCTGAGCCCAAAGCCGATCCTGTTGCACTGCCAGCCGGGGGCGCCACAGCATGAGCTTCGGTGTGGGTAAGTATGAAATGGACGAAATGCGCCTGGTCGTTGGGGCCATGCTCATCCTGTCGCTGGCCACGGCCTTGCTGGTCGTGATGCCCTATATGCTGTTGAAAGACACCCAGCCGCCGCCGGGTCTCAAACCTTACAACGACCAGCAGCTGATCGGTCGGCAAAGCTACATCGCCAATGGCTGCATTTACTGCCATTCCCAGCAGCCGCGGGACATTGCGCAAGCCCCCGACTCGCTGCGCGGTTGGGGTCGGGCTTCTGTGGCGGCCGACTACGCTTACGACACCCCACACCTGCTGGGCACCATGCGCACCGGGCCCGACTTGCTGAACATCGGCGCGCGCCAGCCCAGCCGCGACTGGCACCTGGGCCATCTGTACGCGCCACGGGCCTACACGCCGGGTTCGATCATGCCGGCGTACCCCTATCTTTTTGAAGTTCGGCAAGGTGCTGCCAAGCCAGACGAGGTGGTCGTCAACCTGCCGCCCGCTTTTGCCAAGCCGGGTCAGGTTGTGATTGCCAAGCCTGAGGCCCGGGCCTTGGTCGACTACCTGATTTCGCTGGACCGTACCTACCCCGCGCTGAAGGCGGCCGACGACATGGCGGTGAACCGAAGGGAGGCACGCTGATGGACCCGAGGCGCCAAAACCCGCCACCCGGCAGCCGCAACACCGACGTCGACGTCGACAACAGCGAATTCGCGGCCATGAACCGCGAATTGCCTGACCCCGACGAGAAGGTCAACCCGCTGCCCTGGTTCTTCATCATGTTCCTCGGCGCCATGGGCATGTGGGGGGCTTTCTACATCGTCGCCACACCCTCGGGCGAGGCGTCTGCCTATGGCGATCAGCGCACCGTGTCGCTGCTGCGCCCGCCCGTGGCGGCCGCTGGTGTTGTTGCTGCCGTCGATGGCAAACAGTTGTATGGCGCCAAGTGCGCGGCTTGCCATCAGGCCAGCGGCATGGGCGTGTCGGGTGTGTTCCCGCCACTGGCTGGCGCTGAATGGGTGGTGGGTGACGAGAAGGTGCTGGCCAGCATCCTCTTGCATGGTGTTCAGGGCGAGCTCGTCGTCAAAGGTAATACCTACAACGGCGTGATGCCGGCTTTCGGGACGCTGGCCGACGAAGAGATTGCCGCTGTGTTGACCTACATCCGCAGCGATTGGGGCAATCAGGCCCCGCCCATCACCGCGGCCACGGTGATGGCGCAACGCGAGGCCACGAAGGAACAGACCACGGCTTATGCGGGCGGTGCTGCACTGAAGGCTCTGGCACCTTGAGGCGCATATGAGCGCCTCACCGCCCGCCCCCCAACGTGGGACAGACGCAGACCCGCTGAGCGGGTTGCTGGCCAGCTTTGGGGCCTGCCTGTTGGTGTTGTGCCTGGGCTTGGTGGCGCTGTTCATCGCCACCGAAAACGGCACGGCCTACACCACCGAAACCCAGCGCCGCAGCGCCGTGGCTCGCGCGCCTGTGCCGGTGCCTGACTTCCGCGTGTTCGATGCCCGCGGGCAGACACAGACGCTCAAGCAACTGTTGCAACAAGACGAACGCGTCTGGATCGTCGACTTCGTCTACACCCGCTGCAACACGCTGTGCTTGGCGCTTGGCACGGTGTTTCAGCAATTGCAACAGCAGATCCTTGATCAGGGTCTGCAAGACCGCGTGGGGCTGCTCTCGATCAGCTTTGACCCAGTGAACGACAACCCCACCACGCTGAACGCCTACGCCCGACGCATGCGCATGCAAAGTGATGTCTGGCAGCTGGTCAGCTTGCAGCGCCCGGCCGACCGGCGCCAATTGCTGGACAGTTTCGGCATCATGGTTGTTCCAGCGCCTTTGGGGGAATTCGAACACAACGCGGCCTTGCACCTGGTCACCGCCGACGGCCAACTGGTGCAGATCCTGGACCTGACGGCGGGCAAGCAGGCACTCAACGCTGCCGCCGCGCTGACCGCTCCGTGACGAAAGCGCTGGCCATCCTGCTCACGCTGCTGGCAGGCCTGCTGTCGGTGCCACCGCTGCGCGCGTTGATCGAGCAGAGCATGGTTTGGCACATGCTGGTGCAAATGCCCTTGCTGGTGCTGGCCGGCTTTTGCGCCGCTGTGGCCTGGCCGCAGGCGCTGGGCGATCGGCTGGCCCGCTTCAACCACTACGGTCTGACGGGTTTCATGCTGGCGCAATGCATCACCGCCTACTGGATGATCCCCGCCATGATCGACCGGGCGGTGGTGCTGCCCAGTGCCGACGCCAGCAAGCTTCTGGGGTTGTGGCTGGCCGGCGTGGTTTTGCGTCAGTCCTTTCTAAAGGCGCCCCTGGCGGTGCAGCTGTTCTTTGTCGGCTACGGCTTGCCCATGCTGGCTTGGCTGGGTTTTTACATGGCCAGCACCGATCTGCGGCTGTGCAACGCCTATTCCTTGGAAAGCCAGCTGCGCGCTGGGCGGGGACTGGTGTTGCTGGCCACCGCACTGGGCCTGGCCTGGGCATACAGCGTACGGGCGCAGGTACTGCCGCCTGCACGCTCTACCCTGAAGCATCCGTGAATCGTTTGTTCAGACGCCCCGAGTCAGCCTGAAGCGAGCGTTCTTGCGCCGACGCCATCACCTTGATGGCCCGCACAACACCAACGCCAAGGTGCTGATGGACCCGCCGATGTGTTGGGGTGACGGCGCAGTCCGCAAGCATTGGGGACAGGTGATAAAACCCCCAGCAGCAGCCGACAATCCAAAGTCAGCGGTGCCTTTCAGTCAGCGCCTTCATTCGCAAATAGAACTCGTTTGAGTCTCGACGCTCGCCCAACCCAAATCCTGTATGCCCCATTCATTCATCCTCAACCGGCGGCATGTGTTGCTTGCTGCAACGGCCTCGGCAGGTGCCGCTGTCAGCCTGCTGACTGGCTGCGCCTCGCCATTCGCCGCTCCTTCCACCGTCGGCCGTGCGCCCGATTTCCCGGCTTCGCGCGAGTACCGCCGTGTGGTGGCCAGCCACCTCTACAGCCGCAACAGCGAGCGCATTTTCAAAGGCGTGATGCCGCCCAATCTCTATGCAATCGGGGTGCTGCAGGTGGACATTGACCGCCGCGGCCAGGTCGCACGCATGCACTGGTTGCGAGCGCCCAGCCACGCGCCGCAGGTGGTGGCCGAGATCGAGCGCACCGTGC
>JBLIJY010000179.1:0-5555 GCA_047636095.1 Hydrogenophaga sp.
GATGGCGCTGGCAGCCGCCACGCTGGTGGTGGTGATGAAGCTGCTGCGCCACCAGTGGCCCTGGACCCACTGGCGCGAGTTGTTGCTGCTTGGCCTGTTGTCCACCACCGTGCCCTTTCTGTTTTACGCCTGGGCCGCACTCAGGCTGCCCGCTGGCTACAGCGCACTGCTCAACACCACGGCGGTGCTGTTCGGCACGTTGGCCTCGGCCTGGCTCGGCGAAGACACGCTGACACGGCGCAAGCTGCTGGGCTGCCTGTGCGGCTTTCTGGGCGTGGCGCTGATCGTGCGGCTGGGGCCGGTGAAACCCGACGCCGCCACGCTGGCCGCCGCGCTGGCCTGCATCACCGCCGCCGCCTGCTACGGCACCTCGACGCCGCTGATGAAACGCGCCACCACCCGCATGCAGCCGCTGGCGATCGCAGCCGGCATCCACGCGGTGTCACTCCCCCTGGTGCTGCCGGGCGCGCTGTGGTCCCTGCCACAAGCCACGTTCACGCCGGGTGCGCTCGCCGCCGTGGCGGTGCTGGGCATCGTCACCTCGGGGCTGGCGTATTGGGGCCATCTGCGCATCATCCGCCACGTGACGCCGGTGGCGGCCATGAGCCCAGCCTTCATGATTCCGGTGTTCGGCGTCACCTGGGGCCATCTGTTTCTGGGCGAGGACTTGTCGCCCGGCATTTTTGCGGGCGGCGCGCTGGTGTTGCTGGCCACCGCGCTGGTCACCGGCTTCAACCCGCTGCGGCGCTTACCGCTTGCCACGCCCGCGCCCTGAGCGCACACAGCGTCGCCACCGCAGCACAACCCGCCGCCAGCCAGAACACGCTGGCCAGGCCGAAGGCCGAGCTCAGCAATCCACCACCCAAACCGCCGATGACACCTGGCAGACCGTAGCCGATCACGGTGTACAGGGCCTGGCCGCGTCCGCGCAACCGGTCTGGAAAGTGGTGCGAGAGCAGTGCGATGCAGGCGGTGTGGTGCGCAGCAAAGGTGATGGCGTGCAAGGCCTGGGCAAACAGCAGCACGGGCCACACGAGCGGCAGCCCGGCGGTGAGCCCCATGCGCAGCACCATCAGCGTGGAGGCCAGCACCAGCCAGCCGGTCAGCGAGAAGCGTGGCAGCCAGCGGCCCTGGCTGAAGAACCAGCCAATCTCGATCACCACCGACACCGCCCACAGCAAGCCAATCGCCGTCTTGCTGTAACCCAGCGCGTCGAGATAGAGCGAGAGAAAGACGTAGATGAAGATGTGCGAGAGCACATGGAAAAACGCCGAGGCAAAAAACCACCGCACCGGGGGCTGGCGCAGCACCGGCCAGATGTCGGGGTGGCGCTCGTCGGCGTGTGGCGCCTCCTTGACATCGGGCAGCAGCCACACGCTCACCACCACCGCGCCCAGGGTCAGCAGCGTCCAGGCCGGGAAGTGGCTCAGGCCGAAGCGCTCAAACCACCAGCCCGCCACCACCACCGTCACCAGAAACCCCAACGAGCCCCAGAGCCGCACGCGGCCATAGCGTTTGGCATCGAACGCACCGCCCTGACTCACCATGTGGGCCAGGGCCGCTTCGCTCATTGGCATCATCGCGCTGGTGTGGGTGAACATGAGCAGCAACACCACGAACAGCGCCACACCACCCAGCGGAAACCACAGCGCCAGCGACAGCAGCAGCGCCACCGTGGCGCCATAGCGCAACAGCTTGACCCGCTCACCCGTGCGGTCGGACAGCGTGCCCCAGGCATAAGGCGCAAACAGACGGGTAGCCGACTGCACAGAGGTCAGCACGGCGATGGCAATCAGGCCAAAGCCCAGCTCTTTCAGCCACAGCGGCAGATAGGGATTGAAGAAGCCGATGTGGGCGAAGTAGCTGGCCGAGAGGGCGGCAAAGCCGAACATACCCCCACGCTGCGCCGCTGCGCGGGTCGCCGCCCCCCGAGGGGGCTGATCCGCCTTGGGATGGCCCAGCGGCGGCTCACAGCGACCCTGTTCAGCCACGTGGCGTGGCCTTGGCGGGGGTCATGCCGGATTCTGCCGGCTCGGGTCGCTCCACAGCACGCCGCCGGTGGCCCAGTCGGATTTGCTGACGTCAAAAAGCACCACGTTGACTGACTCGGGCGAGCCACCCAGGGTGTTGACGGTGGCTTCGGTGAGGGCTTTCACAAAGGCCTGCTTTTGCTCAGCCGTGCGGCCTTCGAACATTTCAACGCGAATCGTGGGCATGGTGTATTTTTTCAGGCTGGAGCGAGCATCGCTCGCGATTGGAAACGACAAGTCGGTCCAGGGCAGCACAGCCCTGGAAACTCAAGACGGGTTGGGTGGCGTGGCGCCGGGGATCGGCGTCAGCGGCGGCACCACATCACCACACTGCGCGCGGTGGCGCAGCGCGTGGTCCATCACCACAAGCGCGAGCAGCGCCTCGATGATGGGTGCTGCGCGGATGCCCACGCAGGGGTCGTGCCGGCCCTTGGTGATGAGCTCGGTGGGCTGGCCCGCGGTGTCGATGGAGGCGCGCGGAATCAGGATGGAGCTGGTGGGCTTGATGGCAATGGACACATCGAGGTCTTGCCCGGTGCTGATGCCGCCGAGCACCCCACCGGCGTTGTTGCTCTCAAAGCCCTCGGGTGTGAGCGAATCACCGTGGGTGCTGCCGCGCTGGGCCACGCTGGCAAACCCGGCGCCAATCTCCACGCCCTTGACCGCATTCAGGCCCATCATGGCGTAGGCGATGTCGGCGTCCAGCTTGTCGTACAGCGGCTGGCCCAGGCCGACCGGCATGTTTTTGGCCACCACCCGAAGGCGCGCGCCACACGAGTCACCGCTCTTGCGCAGCGCCTCCATGTAGGTCGCCAGCGCCGACACATCGGCCACCGGGGCAAAAAACGGGTTGTTCGGCACATGCTCCCAGCGCTCGAACGGGATGGCCACATCGCCAATTTGCGTCATGCAGCCGTGGAACGTGGTGCCGAACTTTTCCTTCAGCCACTTCTTGGCCACCGCACCGGCGGCCACCGTGGGCGCGGTCAGCCGGGCCGAGCTGCGCCCGCCACCGCGCGGGTCGCGGATACCGAATTTCTGCAGGTAGGTGTAGTCGGCATGGCCCGGGCGGAAGGTCTGAACAATGTTGCCGTAGTCCTTGCTGCGCTGGTCGGTGTTGCGGATCAGCAGGGCGATGGGGGTGCCGGTGGTCTTGCCCTCGTAGACACCACTCAGGATCTCCACCGCATCGGGCTCGTTGCGCTGGGTGACGAACTTGCTGGTGCCGGGGCGGCGGCGGTCCAGATCAGTCTGGATGTCGGCCTCGCTGAGCGCCATGCCCGGCGGGCAGCCGTCGATCACGCAGCCAATGGCTGGGCCGTGGGATTCACCGAAGTTGGTGACGCAAAACAGGGTGCCGAAGGTGTTGCCGCTCATAGGGGCTGGATTATCCCCGAGCGCCTGACACCCGCGTCCACACCCCTCGCCGCCAGCAGAAATGCCCCGCCGTTAGGGCGTCTTGGCTGTGCGCTGCGGTTCAGGGTTTTTCGGGCTCGGCCTTATCGCCGTCTTCCTCCGGCCAGTCGCGGATGTAGGCTTTGAGCATCTTGTTCTCGAAGTTCTGGCTGTCGACCACGGCGCGCGCTACGTCGTAAAAACTGATCACACCCATGAGCATGCGGTTGTCCATCACCGGCATGTAGCGCGTGTGACGCTCCAGCATCAGCGGGCGCACCTGCTCCAGCTCGGTCTCGGGCGTGCAGCTGATGGGGTGGTCGTCCATCACCGCACGCACCGACTGGTTGCTTACCGTGCCGCCGCCGCGGGCCAGGGTGTGGATCAGTTCGCGAAAGGTCAGCATGCCGACCAGATCGCCGTGCTCCATCACCGCCAGCGAGCCAATGTCGAACTCGGCCATGGTGCTGACCGCCTGGGTCAGCGGATCGTTGGGGTGGCAGGTGTAGAGCGTGCCGCCTTTCACACGCAGGATGTCGCTGACTCGCATGGCTGTTCTCCTCGATTTTTTGGGTGTCGCCCGGTGGGCTGGTGCGTTGGTCAATATAGCCCACAATCTTCGACCATCCACCGCCGCTCGCAGCCATCTGCTGGTGAGCGCGCCGTGTGAAACCCAGGAGACCCACCCCATGCCCGGTTACGCCGATCCAGGCTTCGACACCCTCGCGCTGCACGCCGGTTTTGCGCCGGACGCCACCGGTGCGCGCGCCGTGCCCATCCACCTCACCACCTCGTTCGTCTTCGAGTCCAGCGACCACGCCGCTTCGCTGTTCAACCTGGAGCGCGCGGGCCACGTCTACAGCCGCATCAGCAACCCGACCAACGCGGTGTTCGAGCAGCGCATGGCGGCACTGGAAGGCGGCATCGGCGCGATCGCCACCGCCAGCGGCCAGGCCGCGCTGCACCTGGCTGTGGCCACGCTGATGGGCGCGGGTTCGCACATCGTCGCCAGCACCGCGCTGTACGGCGGCAGCCAGAACCTGCTGCACTACACGCTGCGCCGTTTCGGCATTGACACCACCTTCGTGAAGCCGGGCGACATCGACGGCTGGAAGGCCGCCGTGCGACCCAACACCAAACTCTTTTTTGGCGAAACAGTGGGCAACCCGGGGCTGGACGTACTGGACATCCCGACCGTGGCGCAGATCGCCCACGAAGCGAAGGTACCGCTGCTGGTGGACTCCACCCTCACCACGCCTTACCTCATCCAACCGTTCGAGCACGGCGCCGACATCGTCTACCACTCGGCGACCAAGTTTTTGAGTGGCCACGGCACGGTGATTGGCGGCGTGCTGGTCGATGGCGGTAGTTTCGACTGGGAAAAGTCGGGCCGATTCCCTGAGCTCACCGAGGCCTACGCCGGTTTCCACAACATGGTGTTCAGCGAGGAAAGCACGGTCGGCGCCTTCTTGCTGCGCGCGCGCCGCGAGGGCCTGCGCGACTTCGGCGCCTGCCTGAGCCCGCACAGCGCCTGGCTGATCCTGCAAGGCATCGAGACGCTGTCGCTGCGCATGGACCGCCACATGGCCAACACCGAAAAGGTGGTGCAGTTTCTGGCCAGCCATCCGCTGGTGAGCCGCGTGGGCCATCCGCTGCTGGAGAGTCACCCCAGCCACGCACTGGCCGAAAATCTGTTGCGCTTTGGCGCCAAGGGAGCGGGCGCCGTGTTCAGCTTCGACATCAAAGGCTCGCGCGAGCAGGGCAAGGCCTTCATCGAAGCGCTGAAGATCTTCAGCCACCTGGCCAACGTGGGCGACTGCCGCTCGCTGGTGATACACCCCGCCAGCACCACCCATTTCCGCATGACCGACGAAGCGCTGGCCGCAGGCGGCATCGGCCCGGGCACGATCCGCCTGTCGATCGGTCTGGAGCAAGCCGACGACCTGATCGACGATTTGAAGCGCGCGCTGAAAGCCGCCGAGAAAGCGGGAGCCTGACCATGTACATCCAAGTCAACGGCGCCCAGACCTACTGCTACACCGGCGGCAAACCCTTCGATGCTGCCAAGCCCACCGTGGTTTTCATCCACGGTGTTCTCAACGACCACAGCGTGTGGACTCTGCAAAGCCG
>JBLIJY010000180.1:0-5548 GCA_047636095.1 Hydrogenophaga sp.
ACCAAAAAACAAGCGCACAGCTTGGCAAAAAGCCCACAAAAATGTGGGCTTTTTTGTTGGTGCCGTCGCCCCTTCTGGGGCGGCACTATCACCGCAATCTCTTCCTTGGCCCATTCCCCGATCAGGGTGCTGGCGTCGATGCTAGTCGTCGCCAAAGAGCACTCACCCATGCCCGCCCGGGAAGCCTCACCGAGCATGCGCAAACGATCGCTGTAGTCGCCGCGGTCGGCCCATGCCCCCAGCCATGCGTGCCGTGCGTTCGGGGCCAGCACGGTATGCGCCTTATGTCCAATGCCTGCGCGTGACTCGCTGTCGTTCGTCCGCAGCGCGAGCGACTGAGCCCGATACCGCACACAACACGAAACCCCGTTTTTCTGATCAGCCTGAACCCTGCATCGCCGAATGCCGCTGCCCCTGTGGCCGGGGTTTCTCCATCCACCGTGGCCGGCTACTACGCAGCGCTTGTGCACGCCAACTACAGAGCGACACCCTGGCCGCTCTGCAAAAGACATGCAGACAGCCATTGCTGCGTTCGTCCAGGCCCCTTCTTTGGATGGCATACAAAAGGTGCGAAATGCTTGGCTGACCGCACGCGAGTTCTATGGCCAGACCGAGGCTTTTCGCTTCTATGGCGGTCCGATCGACGACAACCAAGGTCCCGAAGGACAGATCAATGCCTGGCCACTGGATGAGGCCTATGTGAACTACTGGCAGGGCAAGCCCAAGGCCGGTATGGTGAACAACCCCAAGCTCAAGATCACCAAGACAGCGTTGATCAAGGCCAACGAGTGATGCGGTGAGGAGAACATCAGCGCAGGCTGGCACGCGATCGAGTTTCTGCTGTGATGCCAGGACCTGAGCGAGACTGGCCCGGGCGAGCGGTCGTTTGAAGATTACGTGGTCGGTAGAGGCCAAAACGCCGAGCGTCGCGCGCGCTACCTGAGCGTGGCGACCGAGCTGCTGGTCGACGACCTGTCCGGACTGGTCACGGCTTGGGCACCGAACAACGCCAAGAACTACCGCGCCAGTTTTGAGAAAGGCGGCACGGAGTCTGTGCGCAAGATGTTCGTCGGCCTGGGCTCGCTCTCACGCGGCGAACTGTCTGGCGAGCGCATGGAAGTGGCGCTGAATTCGCAGGATCAGGAAGACGAGCATTCCTGCTTTTCCGACAACACGCACCGCGACATCGTCACCAAGGCCTTGGGTATCCGCAACGTGTGGCTGGGCCAGTACCAAAAGCGCGATGGCAGCGCTTTGTAAGGCCCGAGCCTGCGCGATCTGGTTGCCGCCAAAGACGCGGCGCTTGCGGAGAAAACCACCGTACAACTGAATGCTTCGGTAGCGGGCGCCGAGGCCATCCCCGCTCCCTTCGATCAGGCCATCGCCAAAGGCGCACCGGGTCGCCCGGCGATCGAGAAAACCGTCGCCAGCTTGGTGGCTCAATCCAAGCTGTTGGTGAGCGCGGCCTCGGCGGTGGGAATCACCCAGCTGACCTTGGTGGAGCCCTGATCCCTCCCGCGCCTGCTTCGTCGTGTCTTGCAAATTGTGATGGTGTCGAAGCTACGGACTCTTCGGGCTGTCCAGGCCTGCGAACGAAGGCTTGAAGCCGCTGCCCTCAGCCCTTCAGCGGCGGTACGGGCGGATCGGCGAAGCCGGTTCTACAGCGTCCTGAGTGAAGGCCCTGTTGCTCGATTTGTCTTCCTATTCTCCAACAAGGTTTGTTCATGACTTCTTCGCCCACCGCCACGCGCGTGGCGCTGGCCCTGGGAGCACTCGCTGTCACCGCGGTGGGGTTTGCTCTGCACGGTCGAGCGAGCGCTCAAGGCGATGCCGATCATCTGGGTGAAAAGGTCGGCGGCAGCGGCACGGTGTTTGCCACCGGACGCAATGCGTTTTCCTTCCTGCTGGCCGACCTGAGCGATGCGGAGCGCACGCGTTTTGTCATTGGCAACTCGTTCTTCAAACGCAACTGGGTTGAGGCACCTGCATCCACCACCGCGCGCGATGGCCTGGGCCCGCATTTCATTGCGCGCTCTTGCGCTGGACGTCACGGCATGGATGGTCGCGGGGCGCCGCCCGAGTGGCGCAACACGCTGGGGCCAGAGCCTGAGAACCCGATGGCGTTGCTGTTTCGCCTGTCGGTGCCAGGCGTTGCTGATTCCAAGCAGGGCGTGGTGCCCGAGCCCACCTACGGCGACCAGTTCAACAACGCGGCCATCCAGGGCGTGAAGCTCGGAGGCCGGGTCGAGATCCGCAGCCAAACCCTTCATTGCCGTTTTGCAGATGGCACGCGCTACACGCTCCAGAAACCCATTTACACCCGACGGGTCTGAATTACGGCCCCATGGCGCCCAACGTGATGATCAGCCCGCGCATCGCGCCGCAGGTGATCGGCATGGGCCTGCTGGAGGCCATTGCCAAGAGCGAAATTCTCGCCAACGCACGCGCTCAAGCGGCCGCCGGTGGCCCGATCCGCGGCGTGCCAAACAAGGTGTGGGATGCGGTGGCGCAAAAAGAAGTGGTGGGGCGTTTCGGCTGGAAGGCCAACACCGGCTCGGTGGCGCACCAGTCCGGCGGTGCGTTTAACGGAGACATGGGTATCACCTCGCCGGTGTTCTGGCGCGAGGCCTGCACCGCCGCCCAGAAAGACTGCCTGGCGGCACCCCACGGCGGTGGAAGGCGCCATGGCTCGAACGGTCTGGTTGCGTCCGGCATGGCCACTGCCGAGCAGCCCGAGATCGACGAGGACACATTTGCCCAGGTGGTTTTCTACACCGCCACGCTGGCGCCGCCCGCGCGCCGCCAGCCGAAAGACCCACAGGTGCTGAGCGGTCAAGCGCTGTTTTCGCAGGCGCAGTGCATCACCTGCCACTGGCCAAGCCACACCACGGGCGACTCGACGTTCCCGCGCCTGAGCACACCCCAGATCAGCGGCCAGCGCATCTGGCCTTACACCGATTTGCTGCTGCGCGACATGGGCCCCGATCTGACCGATGGGCACCCCGACTTCCTGGCCAGCGGTAGCCAGTGGAAGACGCCGCCGCTGTGGGGCATTGGTCTGTTCAAGGACGTGAACGGCCATCAGCGATGGCTGCACGATGGGCGGGCGAATGGCGTGCGGGAGGCGGTGTTGTGGCACGGTGGCAAAGAACAGCAGTCCAAAGACCAAGTATTGAAATACAACGCCGTCGACCGTGCTGCGCTGGTGAAATTTGTGGAGTCTCTATGAAACATTGCGCTGCCGCTCTTGCGCTCGCCGTGCTGTCCGCCACTGGTTGGACACAGGGACCTTCCCCTTTGCCCGCCATCGCCCGCAGCGCTGCTGAGATCGCCACCCAACCCATGCCGTACTACAGCGCCGAGCAGGCGCTGCAAGGCGTCTATCGGCACCGCTTGCCCGCATTGGCGCAGGCCTTTGAGCAGTCGACTGCCCAATTGGTCGGCCGCATGGAGGCCCATTGCCAGGGAAGGGCTGCGCTGGCCGATCTGCGCGCATAGTGGAGACCAGTTTGCAAGTCATGGCGCGCCTGCGCCCCGGTCAGTACGCGGAACCGCCGAGGCCGGGCCCGGTGCTGATTTCCATCGAAGCGCTGCTGATCGGTAAGGGCCAGCTGGCCTTGGCCCAGCGCTGGACGAAAGCCTTGGATGGCGCTGGTGCCGAGTTCGCCGCGCTCACGCCACTGTCCAGCGACATCGAGCTGCTGGCCACGGCGCAACGCATGAAGGCGCTGCCCGTGCTGTACCAAAACGAGGTGGCGGCTGCGCTCGATGTGCCGCTGGGGTTTTCGTCGGCCGATGGCGATTGATCTGAGCGCGCCAGTCCCCACCGGCCTTTCTCGCCATCATTGTTTGCTAGCCGTGGCTGGTATGGCTGTGTGGCCTGGCGCATGGGCCGCAACGCGGGGCGCTTGCGCCACCCTGGTCGTCGCTTGGGAGGCAGATAACCGTTACCACGTCGGTCTCATCGCGGTGGTGGGCGACACGTAGTCGGCTCAGCAATCGGTCACGGTGCTAACCCGTCCCCACGCCTTGCTCACCGAGCCTGACGGCACGGTGTTGGCTGTTGCCCGGCGCCCGGGCGACTGGCTGCTGCGTTGGCGCCCCGGTACCACGCAGCAACAGCAACAGCAGTGGCACTGGATAACTGGGGACCGCCGCTTCAACGGCCACGCCGTCGCCAGCGCCGATGGCGCACAGATCTGGACCACCGAAACCGACCTGCATTCGGCGCAAGGCCGTCTCGGTGTGCGCGAGGCACGCAGCCTGGAGAAAACCGATGGATGGGCCACCCACGGCATGGACCCGCACGAGCTGCTGGCGCTGCCCGAGCGGTTGGGTGCGTTCCCAGTTGGCACATTGATGGTCGCCAACGGCGGCATTCCCACGCTGCCTGAGACTGGCCGCAGCAAGCGCCACCTCGAACGCATGGACGCCTCGCTGGTGGCGCTGAACCCCAAGAGCGGTGCGCTGCTTGGGCAGTGGCGGTTGGGCGACCCATTCCTGAGCATTCGCCACTTGGCTTGGGACGCAAGCACCCAGCGCCTGGGCATTGCGTTGCAAGCTGAACATCCTGCCGCAGAAGACCGCTGGCGCGCACCCGTGCTCGCGGTGTGGGATGGCGAAAGCATCATCACCACACCCAAGCCGCCCGATCTGCGCGGCTACGGCGGTGCGGTGGCAGTTCGACACGGCGGTGGCTTTCTGGTCGGCTGCCCGCGCGCCAACGCGCTCGCATTGTTTGACGCCGAAGCCCGCTGGTCACACAACGTCACGATGCCCGAGGTCTGCGCGGTTGCGGTGAGTGCAGGCGCGTGGTGGGTTGGCGGCAGCACCGGTGTGTTGTGCGCTGGGTCAGACCAAAAAGATGTTGTCCTGCACACCAACGCAAATCTGCGTACCCCACATTGGGACAACCACTGGCAAATTTGGCCGACCTAGCCCGCACTTCCCACGATTGGCTGCGTCCAAAGCCTCCACGCGACACTCAACTGCTTTCACTCACCCACCACAAGGAGCCCCATGAAAGGCGACCCTCAAGCCATTGCCTATTCACAGGCACAGCTCAAGAACGAGCTGACCGCCATCAACCAGTATTTCTTGCACTACCGCATGCTCAAGCACTGGGGCTTTGACAAGCTGGCGAAGAAGGAATACGACGAGTCGATCGGCGAGATGAAGCACGCCGACTGGCTGATGGACCGCATCTTCATGCTCGACGGCCTGCCCAACCTGCAAGACCTCGGCAAGCTGAACATCGGAGAAGATGCGCCTGAACTTCTGGCCAGCGATCTCGCGCTGGAGCGCGGTGCCCAGGACACCATCAAGGCCGACATTGCCCACTGCGAAAGCGTGCGCGACCTCATCTCGCGCGACCTGCTGCTCAAAATCCTAGACGACACTGAAGAGCATGTGGACTTCCTGGAGACCCAGCTGGAGCTGATCGAGAAAGTGGGTCTGCCCAACTACCTGCAAAGCCAAATGGGCGAGCTGAGCTGACAGCAGCAGCCAACACCGCCCAGGCGGGAAGGCCAGCGACCGTCGGCAGGCG
>JBLIJY010000181.1:0-5520 GCA_047636095.1 Hydrogenophaga sp.
GAGCCGCTGGACGTGCAGGTCCTGGGCCCGAAGGGCACCGTAGTGCCGCACAGCCCGCTGGGCCGCACCCTGCTCACCTTGGGTCGCCTGCGTCGGTTGCTCGCAGGGGATCTGGATGCCGGGCCGGTGATGGGCCAGGAGTTCGTGCAAACGGTGCCGATGTCGATGACCGCGCTGGAAGACATGGAGCTGCTGGAGCCTTTGATTGCCCGCCTGCGCCACCGAGCCAGTCGCTCGGCTGCGCAACCTCTGGCGGCCGAATTGCCGGTGGTCGAAGGGCTCAACCTGGGCCGTTTGCTGGGCCAGGAGGTGGTGCGGCTGATGCTGGATAACCTCACCCAGGACGAGCGCCTGCTGCCAGCGATCCGCCAGCAGATCGGCTTGATGGAGCCGGTGCTGATCGCCCTCTCGCACGCCGACCCGCGGTTTTTCAGCGAGCGCCAGCACCCGGCGCGCCAGCTGCTCGAAGTCGTCACCCAGCGCAGCCTGGGCTATCTCAGCCAGAACGACGAGGGTTTTGCCGATCTGCTGCGCTCGGTCGTGGCGGCGGTGGAGGCGATCCGACGCGCGCCTGCCACCGAGGAAAGCTTCGCCCGCTTGCTGCTGCGGCTGCGGCGGTATTGGGACGAAGACGATGCGCGCAAGAGCCAGATGCGCACCGAGGCCGCGCGCGCGCTGCTGCACGCCGAGCAGCGTCACCTGTTGGCCGAGCGGCTGGCGGTCGACTTTCGCCACCGCATCGCCGACAAAGAGCTGCCCGGCTTTGTGGTGAACTTTCTGTGTCGCCCCTGGGCGCAGGCGGTGGCGCAGGCGCAGCTGGCCGGGGTGCTGGATGCCGCCGATGGATCGCCCATCACCAGCGTGGCCGACGATCTGATCTGGTGCGTGCAGATCCAGCTGATTCAACGCGATCGCAGCCGCTTGGCCAAGCTGATGCCGCGGCTGCTGGGCCAGCTGCGCCAGGCACTGCTGCGCATTGAGTACCCGCATGACCGGACAGGCGCATTCTTCGACGCTCTGGTGGCGCTGCAAGAGCAGGCTTTCGAGCCGCCTGTCGCGCCTGCGGAGTCCCTGCCTTTTCCCTTTGGCAAGTTGCCCCCGCAGGATGTACCCATCCTGGTCGATCGGCTCACCGTTCCCGAGGCCGATGCGACCGATCGGATCGGTCCCGTCAACGAGGCTTTGCCTGACCCCAAGAGCACGCAAACCGAGCCCGCTGTCCAGCCCAGTTCGCCCAACGACCGTTTCTGGATGGCCGACAGCGAAGTGCAACACGCGGGCTATGTGGCGGTCGACTCGGGGCCAATGCCGCTGGACCCGCTGGACCCGTTGGAACTGCCCAGTACCGAGCTGCTGCCGGGCGCCTGGGTCGATTTGCTGATTGAAGGCGAGTGGGCGCGCGCCCAGCTCACCTGGGCCAGCCCGCACGGCACGCTGTTCATGTTCGTCTCTGCCAAGGGGCTCGCCCACTCCATGACCCGGCGCACGCTGGAGCGCCTGCGCAGCAGCGATGTGCTGCGTGTGGTGTCTCGCGGTGATGTGGTGGAGGGCGCGCTGGACGCTGTGGCGGCCGAGGCTCTGCGCAACGCCGCTGCGAGCGACAGCGGGGCTTGACCGGTGACTGGGCCTTGCGGTCTGGCCACTTGCGTGCGTCGAAGGCCGCGCCCGCTTGAGGCCCATTTGCTGGGCAGGGGATAATGAGAAACTTGACGGTCACTTGGCATGTCCGTTTCGCCCGCCCGCCAGCGCCGGCGCCAACGCGCTCGCCTAAGCCAAGCGGCGCCTCTCTGAATCCACGAACACGGTTTTACCCATGGCTCAATACGTCTTTTCTATGAACCGGGTCGGCAAGATCGTGCCGCCCAAACGCCACATCCTGAAGGACATTTCGCTGTCCTTCTTCCCCGGCGCCAAGATCGGCGTGCTCGGCACCAACGGATCGGGCAAGTCCACGCTGCTGAAAATCATGGCTGGCATCGACAAGGAAATCGAAGGCGAAGCCATTCCCATGCCGGGCATTCGCATCGGTTACCTGCCGCAAGAGCCGTTGCTCAACCCCGAGCAAAACGTGCGCGAAGCGGTGGAAGAAAGTCTGGGCGAAGTGCGGTCAGCGCAGAAGCGGCTGGACGAGGTGTATGCCGCCTACGCCGATGAAGACGCG
The DNA here is from genome assembly GCA_047636095.1 of Hydrogenophaga sp. Lineage (GTDB taxonomy): Bacteria > Pseudomonadota > Gammaproteobacteria > Burkholderiales > Burkholderiaceae_C > Hydrogenophaga. The sequence continues at coordinate 2,162 of JBLIJY010000181.1, forward strand.
GACTTCGATGCCCTGGCTGCCGAGCAGGCCAAGTTGGAGGCCATCATTTCCACCGCCGGCACCGACAGCGAACACCAGATCGAGATCGCGGCCGACGCGCTGCGCCTACCACCGTGGGACGCCAAGGTCGGCGTGCTCTCCGGTGGCGAGAAGCGCCGCGTGGCGCTGTGCTGCCTGCTGCTGAGCAAGCCCGACATGCTGCTGCTCGACGAGCCGACCAACCACCTGGACGCCGAGTCGGTCGACTGGCTGGAGCAGTACCTGGCGCGCTTCCCCGGCACCGTGGTCGCCATCACCCACGATCGCTACTTCCTGGACAACGCCGCCGAGTGGATCTTGGAACTCGACCGCGGCAGCGGCCATCCTTACAAGGGCAACTATTCCAGCTGGCTGGAGCAAAAAGAAGCCCGACTGGAGCAGGAAAACCGAACCGAAGACGCACGCTCCAAGGCGATGAAGAAAGAGCTGGAGTGGGTGCGCCAGAACCCCAAGGGCCGCCAGGCCAAGAGCAAGGCGCGTCTGGCGCGTTTTGAAGAGCTGAGCGATGTCGACTACCAGAAGCGCAACGAAACCAACGAGATTTTCATCCCGGTGGCCGAGCGCCTGGGCAATGAGGTGTTCGAGTTCAAGAACGTCACCAAGAGCTTTGGCGATCGCGTGCTGATCGACAACCTGAGCTTCCAGATTCCGGCGGGTGCCATCGTCGGCATCATCGGCCCCAACGGCGCGGGCAAGTCCACGCTGTTCAAGCTGATCAGCGGCAAGGAAAAGCCCGACAGTGGCGAAGTGAAGATTGGCCAGACGGTGAAGATGGCCATCGTCGATCAGAGCCGCGAAGACCTGGCCAACGAAAAAACCGTGTGGCAAGACATCTCGGGTGGTCTGGACATGATCACGGTCGGCAAGTTCCAGATGCCCAGTCGCGCCTATTGCGGGCGCTTCAACTTCTCGGGCGGCGACCAGCAAAAGCGCGTGGGCAGTCTCTCTGGTGGCGAACGCGGTCGCTTGCACCTGGCCAAAACGCTGGCCGAGGGCGGCAACGTGCTGCTGCTCGACGAGCCATCGAACGACCTCGACGTGGAAACCCTGCGCGCACTGGAAGAAGCGCTGCTGGAATTCGCGGGCTGCGCCTTGGTCATCAGCCACGATCGCTGGTTCCTTGACCGCATCGCCACCCACATCCTGGCTGCCGAGGGCGACAGCCAGTGGACCTTCTTCAACGGCAACTACCAAGAGTACGAGGCGGACAAAAAGAAACGCTTGGGTGAAGAGGGCGCGAAACCCAAGCGCGCGCGCTTCAAGAGCTTGGCCTGACCTTGTCGGCGGGATTCGAACGCATGGACCTCAACGACGAACCTGTGTTGGCCAACACCCGCCGCTGGCTGGAAAAAGCGGTGATTGGCCTCAACCTGTGCCCGTTTGCGCGGGCGGTGTATGTCAAAGGCCAGGTGCGCATCGTGGTGAGCCGGGCGCGGCATCTCGATGCGTTTCTCGACCAGCTCGATGCCGAGCTGGACCTGCTGCACAGCACGCCCGCCGAGCAGATCGACACCACCTTGCTGGTGCATCCCACCCTGTTCCCCGACTTTTTGCAGTTCAACGATTTTCTGGGTGTGGTGGATGACGTGGTGGCCGAGCACGACCTGGAAGGCGTGATCCAGGTGGCGAGCTTTCACCCGCAGTTTCAGTTCGAGGGCAGCGAGCCCGACGACATCAGCAACGCCACCAACCGCGCGCCGTACCCCATGCTGCACCTGCTGCGCGAAGACAGTGTGGAGCGCGCGGTGGCCAGCGATGCCGGTGACGCCCAGGCCATTGTCGAGCGCAACATCGCCACGCTGCAGGCCTTGGGCCACCAGGGTTGGCAGCGTTTGCTGGCACACGACTGAACTGGCGGGTTATCCGCACTTGATGGCTTGATGGCTGTCGGCCAGAATTCGCACCACCGAATAACACCCATTTGCGCTCGCCCCGTGAGGCGCCCAACATGAACGTTCGCGTCGATGCTTCCCTGCAGGCCTGTTTGAATGAGGCGATGGTGCTGGCACGTGTCTGGATACCGCGCTGGCTTGAGCAGGTCGGCACCGATCTCTACCAGCGCGAAGCTGCCGCGCTGCATGGCCACGAAAAGCACAGTCTGGGCCACGCCCGCACCGAGCTGATCACGCACCGCGAGCTGCTGACCAGCCGCTTTCTGACTGTCATCGAGGCCGATCTGCGCCATGCCGAGACGGCAGCTGTCACCGGATCGCAGAAGCCAGCCAGTGGCCCGCGCCGCCTCAACGCCCTGAGCTTTGACGATCTGGAGCTGATGGACGATCAGCAGGTCCAACAGACCGTGGATCTGGCGCGCTGGCAGCAGGTGGTGAAGATGGCCTGCGACGAAGAGCTGGCCGCTTTCAGTGCCCGCCTGAGCCAGGTGCAGGGCTTCGATGCGGTGCGGGTCGAGTCCAACCCGCTCAAGTCCGACGCGGTGGTGGCCGCTTTGGTGCGCGCGATGGACACCTTGCAGGTGCCCGCAGAGGTGCGCGCCCGCTGGCTGCATGTGGGCGCCTTGAAGCTGGGGCAGTCGCTGGTGGTGTTTTACCGCCAGCTGGAGCAATGGCTGGCGCTCCAGGGGGTGGCGGCGGCTGGTTATGTGGTGGTGCAGACACCGACATCGCGGGCTGCGCCTGCTGCCGCGGCAGCACGGCGCGCAACCGACAGTCTCCCTGCGTGCCCCCCGCCCGGAGGCGATCCGTTGCTCACGCTCGACCACCTGCACCAGCTGCTGATGGGCAATCTGGAGCAAAGCGGTGCCGACAGCAGCAATTCAATGGTGCGTACCTTGGCGGCTGAGGTAGTCACGCTGCTGCTGCGCCGCATCACCGAAGACACACGGCTGCTGCCCCCGATACGCGAGATGGTGCAAATGCTCAAGGAGCCGCTGCTGCAACTCGCGCGCAGCGACCCGCGCTTTTTCGCTGATCGACAGAACCCGGCGCGCCAGTTGCTGGATGCGATCACCGTGCGCAGCCTGGCCTTCACCAGCGAGCAGGAAACCGGTTTTGGCAGCTTCGCGTGCCATGTGCTCGACGCGGTGAAGACTGTGCTGGCCGCTGGCCCGGCGCTCTCGGACCAGCTGCCTGGCGCTTTGCAGCGCTTCAACGCAGCGGTCACACCCGCCGCTATGCCCAGCCAGGGCCTGGCACTACAAACGCTGGTGCGGGTGGAGCAACGCAACTTGCTGGCCGAGCGCATCGCCGATGTGATCGAGGTACGGCCCGACTTCGCCGGGGCACCCGGCCTGGTGCGCCGCTTTGTCACGGGCCCCTGGGTGCAGGTGATTGCTCACGCGCGCTTGTCGACGCAAGCCGGCC
>JBLIJY010000182.1:0-5493 GCA_047636095.1 Hydrogenophaga sp.
GAAGTGCCCGCTGGCCACGCGCACAAAGGCGATGCGGTCGCGGTGGGCTGGGTCCATATTGGCCTGAATTTTGAACACCACGCCGGTGAACTTGGGCTCCTCGGGATGCACCACCCGTTGCAGGGCAGGGCGCTCGCCGGGCGGCGGCGCCAGGTCCACTAGCGCGTCCAGCACCTCGCGCACGCCGAAGTTGTTCACCGCCGAGCCAAACAGCATGGGCGTTTGACGGCCCGCCAGAAACTCGGCCTTGTCAAAAGCGGTGGACGCACCCGCCACCAGCTCCAGCTCGTCGCGCGCCTGCTCGAAGTCGCTGCCAAAGCGCTTCACGCTCTCGGGGTTGTACAGGCCGCTGAGCACAGCTTCGTCGCCGCCCCGACGGTCTTCACCGGCGGCGAACACGCGCATCTGGTCGGTGCGCCGGTCGAACACGCCCCGAAAGGTCTTGCCCATGCCCACCGGCCAGGTGAAGGGCACCACCGTCATGCCCAGCTCGCGCTCAATCTCGTCCATCAAGTCCAGCGGGGCCTGCACCTCGCGGTCCATCTTGTTGACGAAGGTGAGGATGGGCGTGTTGCGCGCGCGGCAGACCTGCAGCAGGCGCCGTGTTTGCGGCTCCACGCCGTTGCCCGCGTCGATCACCATCAGCGCGGCGTCCACGGCGGTCAGCACGCGGTAGGTGTCTTCGCTGAAGTCCTGATGGCCGGGGGTGTCGAGCAGGTTGATCACGCAGTCGCGGTATTCCATCTGCATCACCGAGCTAGCGACCGAAATGCCACGCTGCTTCTCGATCTCCATCCAGTCGCTGGTGGCGTGGCGCGCCGCCTTGCGAGCCTTCACGGAACCTGCGATGTTGATGGCGCCGGAGAACAGCAGCAGCTTCTCGGTCAGCGTGGTCTTGCCCGCGTCGGGGTGGGAGATGATGGCGAAGGTGCGCCGGCGGCGCACTTGTGAGGCAATGTCTGACATAGCTGCTGATTATCTCCGGGGGGACAATACCGCCCTATGCATCCAAAAGCTTTACTGGACACCTGCGCCAGCCTCATCGAACAAGTCTTCAAATTTGAGCACCCCGCCGACGCGGTGGTTGCGCGCTTTTTTCGCGAACACCGATCGCTCGGGCCCCGCGAGCGCACCACCCTGTCGGACACGGTCTACGCCGCGCTGCGACAGCGTCTGCGCCTGGAGTGGCTGGCGCGCTCGGGCAGCGGCCCGAAGTGGCGCCGGTTGGCGATCCTGGCCTTTCCGGGTGACACCGACTTCCTAAAAAGCGCCTTGACCGAGCCCGAGAAAACCTGGCTTGACAACTGTTTGGCCGTGACCGATGCCGACCTGCTCGCACCGCACCGCCACAACCTGCCCGAGTGGCTGGCTGCAGCCTTGCGCGAGCAGCTCGGTAGCGAGTTCGACGCGCTTGTGGCCAGCCTGGACCAGCCGGCCGCGCTGGATCTGCGTGTCAACACCCTGAAGAAAAAGCGCGAGGCGGTGCTGATCGAGTTGCAACAGGCTGGGCTGGTGGGCGAGGCGACCCCGTTTTCTCCGCTCGGCATCCGCTTGCAGGGCAAGCCCTCGCTGGCCAAATGGCCGGCGTTTGTGCAGGGCGAGGTGGAGGTGCAAGACGAAGGCTCCCAGCTGCTAGCCTTGCTGCTGGACGCCAAGCGCGGCGAGATGGTGGTCGATTTCTGTGCCGGTGCCGGCGGCAAGACGCTGGCGATCGGTGCGGCCATGCGCAACAGCGGTCGTCTCTACGCCTTTGACACCTCGGCGCATCGGCTCGATGCGCTCAAGCCGCGCCTGGCACGCAGCGGGTTGTCGAATGTGCACCCGGTGGCAATCGCCCACGAGCGCGACGACCGCATCAAGCGCCTGGCCGGCAAGATCGACCGGGTGCTGGTCGATGCGCCATGCTCCGGTTTGGGCACCTTGCGCCGCAGCCCCGATCTGAAATGGCGCCAGACGCCACAAACCGTGGCGGCCCAGGCGCAGTTGCAACAGGCCATTCTGAACAGCGCGGTGCGCCTGCTCAAACCGGGTGGCCGGCTGGTCTATGCCACCTGCAGCCTGCTCAAAGAAGAAAACGAAGCCGTCGCAGAAGCCTTTGGCGAGAGCCATCCCGACTTTGAGCCCTTGCCCGTGCATGAACTTCTGGTCGATGCGCAGGTGCCCTCGCCAGAGCGACTCTGCACCGGTTCTGCGCAGCAATGGCTCCGTTTGTGGCCCCATCGGCACGCAACCGACGGCTTTTTTGCGGCTGTTTGGCGCAAACGGTCTTGAAATTCACCCCATATTCCTGATCTTAGGCCTGCCATGGTGGGCCCATTCACCGGCTTGCTCGGTCTATTCGGTCCCCGCCCGTAAAATCAAGGACTTCGATAAACCCTTTCTCAAGGGAAAACATTTTTGTGTACTGCGCCTTTGTTGGGCGCTCAATGAGGAAAGCAATGACTGCATCTGATCCGGGCCTGTTGTCCGCTGTTTGGGATGGTTTGATCCAGTGGTTAGCCTACGGATTGACGGGGGCCACGTGGTGGCAAGTCATGATCGCTGCGCTGGTGATGACGCACATCACCATCGCCAGCGTCACCATCTACCTGCACCGCCACTCGGCCCACCGTTCGCTCGATCTGCATCCGATTCCCTCGCATTTTTTCCGTTTCTGGCTGTGGCTGACCTCGGGCATGGTCACCAAGGAGTGGACTGCGATCCACCGCAAGCACCACGCCAAGTGCGAGCACGAGGGCGATCCGCACAGCCCAGCGGTGTTCGGTATAGCAAAGGTGTTTTTCGAGGGCAGTGAGCTCTACCGCGCCGAAGCCAAGAACCAGGAAACCCTGGGCCGCTATGGCCACAACACGCCCAATGATTGGGTCGAGCGCGAGATTTACACCGGACGTTCGCGTCTGGGTGTGAGCCTGATGCTGATCATCAACGTGGCCCTGTTCGGTGCGCTGGGTCTGACCGTCTGGGCGATCCAGATGATCTGGATCCCCATCACCGCCGCTGGCATCATCAACGGCATTGGTCACTGGTGGGGTTATCGCAACTTCGAAGCCGCTGATGCCAGCACCAATGTGTCTCCCTGGGGCATCCTGATCGGTGGCGAAGAGCTGCACAACAACCACCATACCTACCCGACCTCTGCCAAGCTGTCGGTCAAGCCCTATGAGTTCGACATTGGCTGGATGTACATCAGCCTGATGCAATCGGTCGGCCTGGCCCGGGTAAAGAAGACGGCGCCGAAGATGGCATTTGGTGAAGTGAAACCGGTGGCCGACGAAAAGACCCTGGAGGCCATCATCGCCAACCGCTACGAGGTGATGGCTGGTTTTGCCCGCGAAATGCGTGCCGCCAGTCGGCGCGAGCTTGAAGGTCTCAAGGCCCGAAGCGCGGACATTGGGCCGATGAAGGTAGCGTACCGCTGGCTGCACCGCGATGATGACAAGGTGCCCACTGCCGTGCGCCCACAACTGGCTTTGGCCCGCGCGGAGCACCCGGTGCTCGACAAGATGGTCACCATGCGCGAAGAGCTGCGCGCCCTCTGGTCCAGCACCAACGCATCCCGTGAACAACTGGCCAGCGATCTGCAAGCTTGGTGCCACCGTGCGGAGGAGAGCGGTATTGCTGCGTTGCGTGATTTCTCGGTGAAACTGCGCTCTGCCCACGCCTGATTTGTTGGCTTCCCTTCAAGCCTTTCAGGCTTGTCAAAGGGAAGCAGAAACAAAAAAGCCGCTGTGATCACAGCGGCTTTTTTGCGGGAGAAACCGAAGAATTACTTCAGTTTGATCTCTTTGTAGTCCACGTGCTTGCGTGCTTTGGGATCAAACTTTTTGATCAGCATCTTCTCTGGTGTGGTTTTCTTGTTTTTGGTCGTGGTGTAGAAGTGACCGGTGCCCGCAGTGGACTCCAGCTTGATCTTTTCGCGCGTGCCTTTGGTTGCCATGGTCGGTTCTCCTTAAGCTTGGCCGCGGGCGCGCAAATCGGCCAACACGGTTTCGATGCCTTTTTTGTCGATCAGGCGCAATGCTGCACCCGATACGCGCAGACGAACCCAGCGGTTCTCGCTCTCGACCCAGAAACGGCGGTATTGCAGGTTCGGCAGGAACCGGCGCTTGGTTTTGTTGTTGGCGTGGGAAACATTGTTCCCGACCATGGGCTTCTTGCCCGTGACGTCGCAGACGCGTGCCATGAGGACACTCCGATACTTTTTACAGCCAGTGGCCCGTTCGCAGCGAATTGTCGATACAACCCAGCGCGGGAGCCAGCAGCCTCACCTCGCCAGAATAGGGTGGCGGTAACCCGATTTGCTGTTCTGAAGGGCGCCCACAGGCACCTGGCAATTTCAGCAAAGCCTGCGATTATAGACCGCCGCCAGCAGCGCTACGGGTTGGCTGGCGACCTGTGCCGCCGTCAACCTGGTTGTTGCTCTAGGTAGCGCTGGGCGTCCAGCGCCGCCATGCAGCCGGTACCGGCGCTGGTGATCGCTTGGCGGTAGACGTGGTCTTGCACATCGCCGGCGGCGAACACACCGGGCACGCTGGTCATGGTGGCCATGCCCTGCAAACCGGAGCGGGTCACGATGTAGCCGTCCTTCATGTCCAGCTGGCCTTTGAAGATGTCGGTGTTCGGGCTGTGGCCGATGGCGATGAAGCAGCCCTTGAGGGTGAGATCTTCGGTCTGGCCGGTCTGCACACTTTTCAAGCGCACGCCGGTCACGCCGGTGCTGTCACCCAGCACCTCGTCCAGCGTGCTGTGCAGCTTGAGTTCGATCTTGCCAGCCGCCACCTTCTCCATCAGTTTGTCGACCATGATGGGCTCGGCCTTGAAGCTGTCGCGGCGATGGACCAGGTACACCTTGCTCGCGATGTTGGAAAGGTACAGCGCCTCTTCTACAGCAGTGTTGCCACCGCCGATCACGCTGCAAACCTCGTTGCGGTAGAAAAAGCCGTCGCAGGTGGCGCAGCCCGAGACACCTTTGCCCATGAAAGCCTCTTCAGACGGCAAGCCAAGGTATTTGGCCGACGCACCGGTGGCGATGATGAGCGCGTCGCAGCTGTACTGGCCGCTGTCGCCGGTGAGCACGAAGGGGCGCTGTGCGAAGTCGACCGTGTGGATGTGGTCAAACACGATCTCGGTTTTGAAGCGTTCGGCGTGGGCCTGAAACCGCTGCATGAGATCGGGCCCTTGCACGCCTTGTGCATCGGCTGGCCAGTTGTCCACGTCGGTGGTGGTCATCAGTTGACCACCCTGGGCGATACCGGTGATCAGCACCGGGTTGAGGTTGGCGCGCGCGGCGTAGACGGCAGCGGAGTAACCGGCGGGGCCGGAGCCCAGGATCAAGACTTTGGCGTGTTTCATGGTGTTGTAGCGACCCCTCGAGGTGCTTGGGGCCTGCTGAATTGGATGCGAAGATCGGCGGCGTGTCGAAAAACACCCACCCGTGTGCGGGTGTGCAACCGACCCGGACTCAAGATTGTATGAAAGTGCGCGCCATCGGTG
>JBLIJY010000183.1:0-5450 GCA_047636095.1 Hydrogenophaga sp.
GTTGCCGTGGTCGCTGTCGTGAAAGGCGAGCGCGGCGCGGCGGTTGCGCGCCAGCGCGCCGTTGCCGTTGGCTTTCAGGCTGCGCAGCGGCAGCAGCAGGAAGTAGGTGGCGTAGGCGAACGCGTGGTGCTTGGGCCGGTGGCGTGTGTGGCGCACCTGGCCAAAGCCGATCTGAGCCAGCGCGGGCGCGCTGCGCTGGGTCACGCAAACACCCCCGGCAGCGCGGCACGGCGCGCGGTGTTGGCGTCGGTAACGGCAAACAGGTGGTGCGTCTGCAGCAGGCTGCGCGCGGCTTGCAGACCCGATTTCAGGCCGTCTTCGTGGAAGCCGTAGCCGGCCCAGGCGCCAGCAAACCAGCTGTGCTGCTGCCCCTGAATGCCGGGCAGGTGCTGCTGTGCCTGGATGGCAGCGAGATCGAACACCGGGTGGGCGTAGTCGTATTCGCCGACCACCCGATCGGCTGCGATGGGCGTTTGCGGATTGAGGGACACCACGACCGGCTGCGCCACTGGCAGCGGCTGCAGGCGGTTCAGCAGGTAGTGCAGACAGACCTGCGCTTGCTCGCGGTCGGCGCTCGGTGCGCGCTCGTAGTTCCAGGCTGCCCAGGCGCGCCGGCTTTGCGGCAACACCGACACATCGGTGTGCAGCACCGCGCGGTTGGGCTGGTAGCGGATGGCGCCCAGCACCTCGCGTTCGGCGGGCGTGGCGCTGGCGCCCAGGATGGCGAGGGCTTGGTCGCTGTGGCAGGCGAAGACGATGGCGTCGAAGCGCTCGACCTGGCCCTTGGTGACCACGCGCACGCCCTGCTCATCGCGCAGCACCTGCTGCACCGGTGTGTTCAGGCGCTTGTCGGCAATGTGGGCGGTGATCTTCTCCACGTATTGGCGCGCGCCACCGGCCACCGTGTACCACTGCGGTCGGTTGGTGATCTGGATCAGGCCGTGGTTGTGACAAAAACGCACCATGGTGGCGACCGGGAAGGCCAGCATCTGGTCGGTCGGGCAGCTCCAGATGCAGCCCATCATGGGCAGGAAATACCAGTCGCGGAATTCTTCGGAAAAGCGCTGCTCGCGCAAGAAATCACCCAGCGGTTGCATCAGCGGGCTGTTGGGTCGCAGGTCGGCGCCTTGCTGGGCCAGTTGGGTGGTGATGCGGTTGAAACGCACGATGTCTTTGAGCATCCGCCAGAAGCGTGGATTGACCAGATTTTCACGCTGGGCGAAGACGGTCGAGAGATCGCAGCCGCTCCATTCCAGCGCTCGCCCGCCGCGCCCAGCGCCCGGGGCCTTGACCGAAAACGACATCTCCGACTTGGCAATCGTCACACCGAGCTGCTTGAACAGCGCCAGCAGGTTGGGGTAGGTACGCTCGTTGAGCACCAGAAAGCCGGTGTCGACGCCGAAGGTGGTGGACTGGCCTTGCGCGTTGGGCAGCGTCATATCCACCGTGTGGGTGTGGCCGCCAAAGTAGTCGCCGGCCTCGAACAGGCTGATGTGGGCCAGGCCTTGCAGCGTGTGCGCGGCGGCCAGGCCAGAAATGCCCGAGCCGACGATGGCCACACGGGGCCGGGGCGTGGTGCCACCCACTGCGGGCAGGGAGGGGTCTGTGTACATGCGTCAGACCCGTCCTGAGAGACAAAACACCGCGAAGCGCCCCGGCGCGAAGGAGAAAAGGAGGGAGGAGGAGGAACGCCACCCCGGGATTGCGCTCAGGCCTTGAAAGGCCCAAAGGCTTCGCAGTGAAAAAACGTTGGTGCTGTGGAGGGCGGCAGTGGGGGAATGGTTCCGTGAAGGGATTTTCATGGGGTGCCCTCAGTCATCAAAAAATTGATATTGCTTCGTACTATTATGCACTCTTCGGTCTGATTGCGACTGTTTGGTAACTATTTAGCCGACAAGCGTTTTTCAATCTCTCGCACGATGGCAGGGTGATCGGGTGCCATCGCGCTGGGGAAGCTCTGTACCGCCTGCCCGTCGCGCGCGATCAGGTACTTGTGGAAGTTCCAGCCCGGGCGCTCGCCGCTGCGCTGTGCGAGCTGCTGGAACAGCGGGTGCGCCCCCGAGCCCACCACCGCCGTTTTGCTGAACATCGGAAATTTCACCCCAAACGTGTTTTCGCAGAAATCGGCAATCGCCTGGTTGTTGCCCGGTTCCTGCCGCCCGAAATCGTTGGACGGGAAGCCGAGCACCACCAGTCCGCGGGCCTGATAGCGCCGGTACAAGGCTTCCAGCCCCGCGTACTGGCCGGTGAAGCCGCAGTAGCTCGCGGTGTTGACCACCAGCACCGCGCGCCCAGCGTACTGGCAGAGCGACTGCGGTTTTTCGTCTTGCAGACGCAGAAAATTGTGCTGCAGCAGCGCCGGACAGGCCACCGCTGCCTTCGTCGCCGGGCCTTTGGCCGGCTGGGCCTGGACCGGGAACCACAGCCCCATCGCGAGCGCCGCCAAAGTGCAGAAAAGCGCGTGGCGCTGCCCGCTGTGGGGGGCTCTCATTGGTGGCACTGACTGAATCATGGAACGCGCCTCATAATGAAAAATATGCGTGATGAAACCCATTGTCTATGACAAATTCAAGCCACACCATTGCCGATGTGGAACGCGACACCGGTTTGTCCAAGGACACACTGCGGGTGTGGGAGCGGCGCTATGGTTTTCCCGACCCAGCGCGCGATGCCCTGGGTGAGCGCCGCTACGACGACGCCCAGGTGCAGCATCTGCGCCACCTGCGCCGGATGCTGGATGCCGGTTTTCGGGCGGGCCAAGTCGTGCCTCTGCCGTTGGCTGAGCTGTTGGCGTTACCGGTGGCCCAAGACCCGTCACTGTCCGCTCAGACAGACCACGCCAGCTCTTCGCCGTGCCAAGCGACCGCCTCGCACGTCGACGCATGGATGGCTGTGTTGCGCCAACACGATGCACGGGTTCTGCGCAACCACATGGAGCAGTACCTGCTGGCCCACGGTCTGGGGCGCTTGGTGCGCGATGGCATCGTACCGATGAATGTGCAAGTGGGTCAGTCTTGGCTAGAGGGCAACTTGGCCATTTTCGAAGAGCACCTCTACGCTGAAGTGGTGCAGCAGGTGCTGCGCCAGGCGCTGAGCCAGCTCGCCACCCAGCGGCCACCGCAGCCGCCGCGCGTGCTGCTCACCACCGTGCCGGGTGAGCCGCATGGCCTGGGCCTGCTGATGGCCGAGTGTGAAATGGCACTCGCCGGTTGCGACACCCTGGCGCTGGGGGTGCAAACGCCGTTGACCGAGATTGTGGCGGCGGCCCTGGCCTGCCGAGCCGACGTGGTTGCGCTGGGATTCAGCGCTGTCCTCAACCCGCGCGAGGTACGCGCTGCGCTGGTCCAGCTGCGCGGTCAGTTGCCTGCCGAGCGCGCCCTGTGGAGCGGTGGTCTGTGTCCGACGCTCAAAACCACCGGCCGTGGCAGCTTGAGACTGGAGGGGCACCGCCACTTGCCGCAGCTCGACGACATCGCCCTAGCCGTGGCCCATTGGCGAGCCAACGCGGGTCAGCCAGCAGCATCCCCTGTGCCGGCCCCATGAAGCCGCGCGGCAACGATCCGCTGCGCGGCGCCAGTGACTTCAAAGGCAACAAGGCCGCGCTGCCGAGCAAGCCGTGTGAGGTCTGCGGCCGAGCCATGAGCTGGCGCAAGGCCTGGGCTCGCAATTGGGCGCAGGTGAAATACTGCAGCGACCGCTGCCGAGCGCAAGCACCTCGCAGCGGCAAAGCCCCACCCTAATGCTCAGGCCTGCACTCCGCGCAGGCCGACCCGCCAGCCCCCACCCAGCCAGACGGTGGCCAGTCCCAGCACCAAGCCCCAGACGCTGCCAGCGAGATGCGCGGCCTGCACCACCGACATCTCGTTGCCCGGGCTCCACACCACCGGGTAGGCCCAGCCTTGCTCCAGCATCAGCTTGGCCAAGATGGCGAGCGCCAGCAGGCCGCCCCATCGCCGCGCTTTCGGCACCACCATGCGCTTGAACAGCAAGTGAACTGCCAACACCAGGGCACCAGCGTGCAACACACCCGAGAGTCCCACCGAATAGCCGATCTGCGGCCACCAGAGCAAGGTGAGCGTTGTCAGCGGCCAGGCCAGCACCCAAGCCAGGGTGCACAGGCGCGGCGGGTGCACGATCCACGCCATCGCGGTCATCGCACCCAGCGCCATCTGGTTGCCGATCAGGTGCGGCGTGTTCATGTGCACCCAGACGGTGGTCCAAAGCGTCCAGGGCTGGGACGGCCAGTCCATCGCCTGCCAGGTCAACGCCTCCATCCAATCTTTGCTGGCCCACCACAGCAGCATGCTGGCCACGCCATGCAGCGCGCACAGCAGCAGCCAGTCACGGGCCGAAGGTTTCATGAGCCTGGCGGCGCGGGCGAGCGGTCGGGCTCGGCGCCCAGCACCTGCCGCCACAGCGCTCGCACCGCAGCCGCTGCCTCTTGCACCCGCGCTTTGTCGATCTGGGTCGGTGCTTCATCGAGGCGGGCGCGATGCTGCAAGATGCGCAGCTCGCGGTAAGCCAGCGCTGCCGCCTCGCCCATGCCCGGGGGCAGCAGACCAACCGCTTCGGCTATGCGCAGCAGCTTGGTGTTGCCCAGGTTGGGCCGCAGCTCGGGGTGCTCGCGCGAGTGGGCCAGCACCAGGTACTGCACGGCAAACTCCACGTCGACCATGCCACCGGCGCTGTGCTTCACATCGAACAGCTCGCCGCGCACCGGCCGCGCGCTGCGAATTTTTTGCCGCATGGCCCGGATCTCCGCTGCGAGTGCCGCGTGATCGCGTTCGGCGGTGACGACCGCCTCGCGCACCGCGTCAAAACGCTGGTGCAGGCTGGGGCCATCCCCCTTGGGGGGCAGCGAAACGCGCGCATGGGGGAGCGTGGGGGCAACCTCCGCCGGGAAGCCCGGTACAAAGCGCGAGCGTGTCATGGCCTGGTGTTCCCAGGTCCAGGCGGTGTTGGTGCCGCGCTGCAGTTGGTAGCGCTCGTAGGCATCAAAGCTGGTGACCAACAGGCCGGCGTTGCCGTTGGGGCGCAGGGCGGTGTCGATCTCGTAGAGATCGCCTTCACCGGTTTTCACGGTGAGCCAGTTGATGAGCTTGCGCACGAAGGTGGCGTAGATTTCGCTGGCGTTTTCGTGCTCGTCTTCATAGACAAACACGATGTCCAGATCGCTGCCGTAGCCCAGTTCTTTGCCGCCCAGTTTGCCGTAGGCAATGATGGCGATGCGGGGCTGCTCGCGGTGGCGTTGCTTCATGCGCGCCCAGCACCAGAGCGCCGCCACGCGCAACACCGCGTCGGCCAGCGCGCTCAGGTCGTCGGCCACTTCCTCTACCGCCAGCTTGCCCTCGAGATCGCGTGCCAGGGTGCGAAACACCTCGGCGTGGTGGGCGCGGCGCAGCAGGTTGAGCAGCTCCTCCTCATCGTCTTCGCCAGTGGATTGCAGGGAA
>JBLIJY010000184.1:0-5430 GCA_047636095.1 Hydrogenophaga sp.
TTGCTTCTCGCGCTATTTTGCCGTCAGCGCGAAGGCCGCTTTGCTGTCCTTTGCGCATGCCGTCTCAGATCCCAACCGCACTGCCCACGCGCAGCCTGTTCCACCTCGCGTTTCACGTCACCGATCTGGACGCCGCGCGGCATTTTTACAGCGGCGTGCTCGGCTGCCTTGAGGGGCGCAGCACCGACACCTGGGTCGACTTCGATTTCTTCAGCCACCAGATTTCTCTGCACCTGGGCGAGCCGTTCAAGACCACCCGCACCGGGCGCGTCGGTGAGCACCTGGTGCCCATGCCGCACTTCGGTCTGGTGATGTTGCTGCCCGACTGGCAGGCGCTGGCCGAGCGCCTGCGCCAGGCGGCGGTGGAATTTGTGCTGCCGCCACAGCAGCGCTTTGCCGGCCAACCCGGCGAGCAGTGGACGATGTTCTTCTGCGATCCGTTTGGTAACCCCATCGAAATCAAGGGTTTCGCCATCACCACAGCGATCTTCGAGAGGTGAGCGCGCCCGGGTTGCGGCCGCTGGCGCGGCACATGCTGCCTGGCCGTGGTTCGATGAGCGGCGCCAATGGGCCGCCCAACGACAACCCCATTCGCAACATAGCCGCTAGCATTTCCAAGTGTTTCGATGCGTGCGGCAATGCAACCACCGCTGCGCCCCTTCAACCGCTCACCGCTTGGTGACACACACACACCAACCATGGCCGATCAAACCCCCTCCACCACCCTGTCGCGCCGCCATTTCACGACCTTGCTTGCGGCCAGCGCGGTGGTCGGTTCGCCCAGCCTGCGCGCCCAGTCGGGGAGCCGCATCGTGCTGGGTCAATCGGCCGCCTTCACCGGCCCCGCCGCGCAGCTCGGCATCCAGTTCCATGCCGGTGCCAAGCTGTTTTTTGACCAACTCAATGCCAAGGGCGGCGTCAGCCAGACAACGGTTGAGATCCGCCAGCTCGACGACGGATACGAGCCTGAGCGCTGCGCCGAGAACACCCGCAAGCTGTTGACCGACGACGTCTTCGCGCTGTTCGGCTACATCGGCACGCCCACCAGCGCGGCCGCGCTACCGCTGGCGATCAAGGCCGAGACGCCCTTCTTTGCGCCTTTCACTGGCGCGATGGGCCTGCGCCAGCCATTCAACCGCAACGCCTTTCACCTGCGCGCGTCCTACAACGACGAAACCGAGCTCATCGTTCGCCAGCTGACCAACCTGGGCCGCAACAAGATTGCGGTGTTTCACCAGAACGACGCCTACGGCAAAGCCGGACTCGACGGCGTGACACTGGCGCTGGCAACGCGCTCGCTCAAGCCGGTGGTCGCCGCCACGGTGGAGCGCAACTCGGTCGACGTGAGCAAGGCGGTGGCGATCATCAACGCCACCAAGCCCGACGCGGTGGTGCAGATCAGCGCCTACGCGTCGTGCGCAGCCTACATCCGCGCGGCGCGCAAGGCGGGCTATGGCGGCACGTTTTACAACGTGTCTTTCGTGGGCACGCAAGCGCTGGCCGATGCGCTCGGTGCCGAGGGCGCAGGCGTGGCGATCAGCCAGGTGGTGCCCACGCCCTACAGCACCTCCAAGGCGATCACGCGCGAGTTCATGGCCGCGATCGCCGAGGGCGGCAGCCAGGTGCAGCCCAACTTCTCCAGCATGGAAGGCTTCATGGCCGCCAAGTTGTTCGCAGAGGGCGCGCGGCGCGCCAGCGGGCGACTCACGCGCGACAGCCTGATCGACGGGCTGGAGAGCCTTCGCGATTGGTCGATGGGTGGTTTCAACGTCTCGTTCAGCCCGACCAACCACGTGGCATCGAGCTACGCCGAGCTGTCCATGATCACCGCCGACGGCAAGATCCGAACCTGAGTCTGGTTGGCCACGAACGCAGTCGCTGCACCGCTCAGGCGGCGGGTGGCGCGATCTTCTGGTCGATCGCGCCGAAGATGCTCTGACCGTCTTTGCCCATCATCTCGATGCGGATGGTGTCGCCAAACTTCATGAATTCGGTGCTGGGCTGGCCGTCGAGAATGGTCTCGATGCAGCGCTGCTCGGCGATGCAGCTGTAGCCCTTGGGCCATGTCTTTTTGCCCTTGACCTCCACGCCCTTGTTGCTCACCGTGCCGCTGCCGATGACGGAGCCAGCGCGCACGTTGCGCGTTTTGCCGAGGTGGGCGATCAGCTGACCGAAATGAAAAGTCATTTCTGGGCCAGCGTCGCACATGCCCACCCGGCGGCCGTTCCAGGTGCTGTGCAGCGACAGGTGCACCCGGCCACCTCGCCAGGCCGTGCCCAGCTCGTCGGGCGTGACCGCCACCGGGCTGAAGGCGCTGGCCGGTTTGCTCTGGAAAAAACCAAACCCTTTGGCGAGTTCGGCCGGGATCAGATGGCGCAGCGACACGTCGTTGACCAGCATCAGCAAGCGCACGCCCTCGATCGCCTCCTCAGGCGTGCAACCCATCGGCACGTCGCCAGTGACCACCGCAATCTCGGCCTCGAAGTCGATGCCGAACGCTTCGCTGGGCACCACCACGTTGTCGCGCGGACCAATGAAATCGTCGCTCCCGCCCTGGTACATCAGCGGGTCGGTGTAGAACGTCTCAGGCACCTCGCTGTTGCGCGCCGCACGCACGAGTTCAACGTGGTTGATGTAAGCCGAACCATCAGCCCACTGATAGGCGCGCGGCAGGGGCGCCATGCACATGGCCGGGTCGAAAGCAAACGCGTGGCGCGCTTTGCCCTGGTTGAGGGTGTCGTAGAGATCGTTCAACTGGGGCGCGAGGAAGCCCCAGTCGTCGAGCACCTGCTGCAGCTTGCTGGCGATGCCGGTCGCATAATGCGCAATCGACAAATCGCGCGAAACCACCACCAATTGCCCGTCGCGCGAGCCGTCTTTGTAAGTGGCGAGTTTCATGCGTGTCTCCTGCGGGCGCGAAGCCGAATCGGTTGAGGGAAGGCGAGTGGCGGGCGCAAGACCGTGCAGCGACTGGTTCCCGTTTTGGCCCAGCGACTGCCTGGTGCGCATTACGAATAGTGAAATTGGTTATCCTATTCGTAATTTTTGTCCGCTGGGCATTCTAGACCAAACCTGGGCTCAACGCTGGCACGCCGTGAGCAGGGAACCCGCCGATCCCCCTTTCGTCGAACGCCGCAACCCATGCCCATGTCCGCCCTCCCCGAAGCCCTTGTGTCCGACGTCGAAACCGAAGCCGAGTCCGGCACTCACCAGCGCGCGGGCATCCAGTCGGTGGAGGTGGGCTTTGAGCTGCTCAACGCGCTGGCCCTGGCGCCGGGTGCCTTGATGTTGCGCGATTTGGCAGCGGCCGCCGGCATGAGCGCGGCCAAGGCACACCGCTACCTGGTGAGTTTTCAGCGCATGGGACTGGTGATGCAAGACCCGCTGAGCACCCGCTACGACCTTGGGCCAGCCGCGCTGCGCCTGGGCCTGGCCAGCCTGAGCCGCCTCGATGGCGTGCGGCTGGCGCGCGAGCGCGTGCCCGAGTTGCTGACGCAAACCGGCCACACGGTGGCGATTGCCGTCTGGGGCAACCAGGGGCCCACCATGGTGCACTGGGCCGAGGCGCCGCAAACGGTGCCGGTCACGCTGCGCCTGGGCGATGTGATGCCCCTGCTCACCTCGGCCACTGGCCGCTGCTTTGCCGCGTTCCTGGACGGCGAGGGGCGCGATGCCCAGCGCCTCGCACCCATGATTCGCCGCGAGCTGGCGCTGCTCAAGAAGCTGCCCCCTGGTGAGCACATCGCGCGCGATGTGCCGCGCACACTCCAGGACGTGCAGGCCCTGTTGGAAGATGCGCGGCAACACGGCATGGCCCGCGTGGTCCACAGCCTGCTGCCGGGTGTGGGCGGTTTTTGCGCGCCGGTGTTCGACGCCCAGGGCCACCTGGCGCTGGGGCTGGTGGTGCTGGGTTCGGTGGCCACACTGGACACCGACTGGGAGGGCGAGGCTGCGCGCGCGTTGTCGGCCTGTGCGCAGCAGCTCAGCGCCGATCTCGGCCACCGCAGTCCCCCATCTGCCCTGTGATCCAGCGTGTGACCCCGCCCCTGCCCGCACGCGCTTGGCCGAGCGGGCCCACCCTGTTGGTGTTGATCCTGACGGTGTTGGGCGCTCACCTGGTGCTGCTCTCTGGGGGCCTGCCCAGCTGGTCCCATCACACACCAACGGCATCGGCACCCGACCTGGCCAAGACAAGCGACATGCCCTCTCAGACCACCGCCGCCGCAGACGCTGCGCCGCCTCGGCCTGCGGCGGTCCTGACCAGCCAGGTGCGTTGGATTGCACCGCCCGTGGCTCAGCCGGCGGCGGCGAGCCCACCAGAACCCCCTGTGGTTGAGGCGGTGGCGCCTCAGCCCAAGACACGCCCACCACCGGCCCCCAGCGCACCTGCGCCTGAAGCGCCGAGCACCCCCGCCGCCACACCGCCCCCCGAACCCGAGCGCTTACCCAGAACACCGGCAATCGAACACCCACCAGACCCCGACAACGATCCAGTGGCCGCACCAGCCCAAGCCCACAACGCCGCCCCCGAACCGGCCAACGAAGCACCACAGACAGCCGACACCGACGCCAACGCCGTGCCTGCGCAGGCCACAGCTCAGCGCGACCCCGCCAGCGCCGTGTCAGCCAGCGAAACGAGCGAAGCCGACACGTCACCCGGCCCCACCCAGCCGCCGGCCAGCGCCCAGCTCAGCTACAGCGTCGAGGGTCAATCCAAGGGCCTGAACTACAGCGCCACCGGCTCGCTGGACTGGCGCAACGAAGGCGGCACCTACACCGCCCGCATAGAAATACGGGTGTTTCTGCTGGGCAGCCGGGTGCAGACCAGCCAAGGCCAGCTGGCGGCCACCGGCCTGCAGCCTGAGCGGTTTGGCGACAAAAGCCGCAGCGAGCGCGCCGCCCATTTCGACCGCAGCCAGAACCGCATCCGCTTCAGCAACAACGCACCCGACGCCGAACTGCTGCCGGGCGCGCAGGACCGCCTCAGCGTGTTTCTGCAACTCGCCAGTCTGCTCAACGCCCGGCCCGAGGCTTTCGGTGCCGGGCAGAACGTCGACATTCCCGTGGCGGGGACCAGCGGCTCGGAGATCTGGCGTTTTCAGATGCAAGACCTGGCATCGCTGGACCTGCCCGCGGGCAGCCTGATCGCGCGGCACCTGGTGCGCGAACCCCGCGAGCCCCGTGACACCCGGGTCGACATCTGGCTGGCCCCCAGCCTGGGCCATCTGCCGGTGCGCATCCGCCTCACCCAGGACAACGGGGATGTGGTCGATCAGCGCCTAAGCGCCCTGCCCTGAAAGCGAGCCAAAGCAAGAAAAGCACCCAAAAAGGTACGCATCTTGAATCTTTTGCGTTGAGACCCATCTGACGAGCATAAGAAACTGAAATTCAGCCTCTGTTTGCCGATACAAGGTTCACAGAAACGCAGAT
>JBLIJY010000185.1:0-5430 GCA_047636095.1 Hydrogenophaga sp.
CGCGCGATTTCGGCCCGCCCACCCGCGCGCCGCGCGAGCATTTCAGCGCCTTGCTGGCGCCAAACCAAGAGCGCCCCAGCGGCGTGGCGTTTCTGTTTGGCTCGGAGCGCTTTGGCATGCGCAACGAAGACGTGTACCGCTGCCACGCCTGCCTGAGCATTCCGACCGATCCGACGTTCGGCTCGTTGAACCTGGCAGCAGCGGTGCAGCTGATTGCCTACGACTGGCGCCAGGCGCTCGGTGGCTTTGCGCCCGCTGCCGCTGAGGCGCTGCGCCCGCAGGCCGACGCACAAGCGGTGGCGGGTATGTTGCAGCACCTGGAGCAGGCGCTGGTGGCGATCGATTTTCTTGACCCCGATGCCCCCAAAAAACTCATGCCCCGGCTCAACCAACTTTTCAACCGCGCCGCACCCGGCGAGGAAGAGATCCACATTCTGCGCGGGGTCGCCAAGGCCATGCTGCAAGTGGCCGAGCGCGCCCAGCGATAGACTGACTCGCCTATGTTTAACCGATTCCGTTCCGATATCCAGTGCGTGCTTGAGCGCGACCCCGCCGCGCGCGGCACCTGGGAGGTCATCACCTGCTACCCCGGTCTGCACGCGCTCTGGCTGCACCGCGTGGCCCACTGGTGCTGGCACCACGGCTTGAAGTGGCTCGGCCGTTTCATCTCGCACCTGGCGCGTTTTTTGACTGGCATCGAAATCCATCCCGGCGCGAAGATCGGCGAGCGCGTGTTCTTCGACCACGCGATGGGTGTGGTGGTGGGCGAAACAGCCGAAATCGGTGACGGCTGCACCATCTATCAGGGCGTGACGCTGGGCGGCACCTCGCTCTACAAAGGTACCAAGCGCCACCCCACGCTGGGGCGCGACGTGGTGGTGAGCGCGGGCGCCAAGATACTGGGTGGGTTTGAGGTGGGCGACGGTGCCAAGATCGGGAGCAACGCCGTCGTCATCAAGCCAGTGCCCGCAGGCGCCACGGCGGTCGGTATCCCGGCGCGCATCATCCCGAGCAAAAGTGGTGAGAGCCCCGATCTGGCGCAAGACAAACCCAAGTTCCAGGCCTACGGCATCACCCGGGACGACGATCCGCTGTCGCAAGCCATGCGCGGTTTGATCGACAGCGCAGGCAGCCAGGAGCACCAGATCGCGATGCTGTGGCAGGCGATCGAGAAGCTCAACGGCTGCGTGAAAAATGGCGACTGCTTGCCCGAAGGCGCGGCGCTCAGGGAGTCGTTCGAGGCCGACAAGCTCAACCAGCTGGTGGGGAAATAGCGCCGGGGCGTGGGCGCACCCCGTGCGCCCTCACAGCTCGGTGCGCAGCCGCCAGATTTCTGGGAACAGCACCACGTCGAGCATTTTGCGCAGGTAGCTCACGCCCCCCGTGCCACCGGTGCCGCGCTTGAAGCCAATGATGCGTTCCACGGTGGTCACGTGGCGGAAACGCCAGAGCCGAAAGGCGTCTTCCAGGTCGGTCAGTTCTTCGCCGAGCTGGTACAGATCCCAGTGTTCGCGCGGGTTGCGGTAGACCACCAGCCAGGTGGCTTGCACCGCATCGCTCGCGGTGTAGGGCTGCGTCCAGTCGCGCTCGGTGTGGCTGGCGGGCACGGGCAAACCTCGGCGCGCCAGCAGACGCAGCGACTCGTCGTACAACGAGGGCGCCACAAAGGCGGCCTGCACCAGCGCGGCGCGCTCGGGGTGGTGCGCGTGGGGCTTGAGCATGGCGGCGTTCTTGTTGCCCAGCGCGAACTCGATGCAGCGGTACTGGTAGCTTTGAAAGCCGCTGGAGGGGCCGAGGTAGGGGCGGATGGCGCTGTATTCGGGGGGTGTCATGGTGGCGAGCACGTCCCAGGCGTGCACCAGCTGCTCCATGATTTTGGACACGCGCGCCAGCATCTTGAAGGCGGTTTGCAGGTCGTTGTTCGAGATGCTGTTGATGGCGGCGCCCAGCTCTTGCAGCAACAGCTTCATCCACAGCTCGCTGGTCTGGTGCTGGACGATGAACAGCATCTCGTCGTGCGCCGGGGAGAGCGGCTTTTGGGCACCCAGGATGGCGTCGAGCTGCAGGTAGTCGCCGTAGCTCATGTCTTGGCTGAAGTCGAGCTGGGCTCCTTCCTCAGACACGATGGCCTCGGTGACCGAGGTGGTTTCGGGGCTGTGGTGGGGGCAGGTCATGGTGGGCCTTCAGGTCACTGCGTGCTGGCGGTTGAACTCGGGCCGCTGCCATTCACCTGATTCGAGCACCTGGCGCAACTGCTCCACTGCGTCCCACACGTCTTCAAAGCCCAGGTAGAGCGGCGTGAAGCCGACGCGCAGGATGTCCTTGTGCCGCCCGCCGTCGCCAGCGCGGTAGTCGCCGATGACGCCTCGCGCGATCAGGGCCTGCACGACGGCGTAGGCGCCTTCGTCCTTGGTCAGGCAAACCTGCGACCCGCGTTGGCTGTGGGTCCTGGGTGTCGCAATACCCAAGCCGTGCCCGGCGCAGCGCTGCTCCACCAGCGCGATGAACAGGTCGGTCAGCGCGAGCGACTTGGTGCGCAGCGCTGCCATGCCGCCCAGCGGCTCGGCGGCCAGGGTGGCATCGAGCCCGCAGTCGAGCGCGGCCAGACTGATGATGGGCTGGGTACCGCACTGGTAGCGGGTGATGCCGGGGGCGGGCTGGTAGTCGGGCGTGAAGGCAAACGGTGCGGCGTGGCCCCACCAGCCGGCCAGCGGCTGCCAGCAGCGGTCGGTGTGGCGCGGGTGGACCCAGACGAAGGCGGGCGCGCCGGGGCCGCCGTTCAGGTATTTGTAGCCGCAGCCGACCGCGAAGTCGGCGTGGGCGGCGTTCAGGTCCACCGGCACGGCGCCCGCGCTGTGCGCCAGGTCCCAGACCATCAGCGTGCCGTTGGCGTGGGCGGCGGCGGTCACAGTGGCCATGTCGTGCATGGCGCCGGTGCGGTAGTTTACCTGGGTCAGCATGAGCACCGCGACCTCGGGCGTGAGCGCGGCCGCAATGTCTTCTGGTTCCACCAACCGCAGCTCCAGGCCGCGCTCTTTGCAGATCGCCTCGGCGATGTAGAGGTCGGTCGGGAAGTTGCTGCGCTCGCTCACGATTTGGCGGCGTTCGGGGGCGTCCAGCGCGACGATGTTGAGTGCGGCTGAGAGCACCTTGTAGAGGTTGATCGAGGTGGTGTCGGCCGCGATCACCTCGCCGGGCGCCGCGCCGATCAGGCGCGCGATCTTGTTACCCACTGTTTGTGGCAGCGCGAACCAGTGGTTCTTGTTCCAGCTCTGGATCAGGTCGGCACCCCATTCTCGGGTGACCACGTCGGCCACGCGCGCGGCGGTGGTTTTGGGCAAGACGCCGAGCGAGTTGCCGTCGAGGTAGATCACGCCGGGTGGCAGATGGAACTGGTCGCGCAGGGCGCGCAATGGGTCTTGGGCGTCGAGCGCCTGGCAGTCTTGTTGGGTGAGGGCGATGGTGGCGGCGGTGATAGATGGGGTTTGGGTCATGGAAGCGTTCTCAAAATGGCTCGGACCGGGCTGGCGTCGGCGGTCATGAGCTTCAGCGGCAGGGCGATCAGTTCGTAGTCGCCTTCCGGCACGTCGTCGAGCAGCAGGTTTTCCAGCACGCGCATGCTGCGGCGGCGGATCACCTGGTGGCTCTCCAGCGACTTGCTGTTGGCGGGGTCGATGCTGGCGCTGTCGGTGCCGATCAGCAGCACGCCCAGGTCGGCGAGTTGCTCGATGGTTTCGGGCGCGAAGGCGGGCAGGTCGGGATCGAATTGGCTCTGGGGCATGCACTGGTAGACGCGCACTAGCACGCGAGCAGGCGGTGCGTGCAGATGGCCAGCCAGGTGCTCCGGCCGCACCAGCGGGCCGCAGCCAATCGCGTGAATCACGCGGCAGGGGCCGAGGTAGGGCGTGAGGTCGAGCGCGCCGACAGGCGAACCCTGCGGGTCGTAATGCAGCGGCGCGTCGGCGTGGGCCCCGGCGTGGGGCGACAGCGTGATCGCGCTCACGTTGACAGGGCAGCCCGGCCCCAGCGTGGCCGACCAGTGTTGCTGGTAAGCGGTGTCGCCGGGAAACACCGGTGTGTCGGCTTGCAGGGGTGGGGAAATGTCCCAAAGGTTTTGCATGGCCCTGACGGTACCCAAGCTGGCGGTTTGTGGTGTCGGTTTATTCCAACAGTCGGGTGAGCTTGGGGTTGATTGGCTGGTTTGCGACCCGGTTGATTTGATGGGCCTCAATGAGGTTGATTTTCTTGGGCCTGCGTGTGTTCTTCAGCCCCGCTTAAGGCGAGAATAAGAATCGTTATCAATCATGGAGGCATGAGCCAACCGATAAAATCGCCAGTCACCGCCCGCAGCCTGGACCAGTGGCCCAGCCAGACCTGGGCCGAAGTTGTGTCGTTGGTGCCGGCAGGGGACGAGGAAGACCGCGCGGTGTTGCTGCGCCTGCTGGAGATCGGTTTCCTGCCCGGAGAGCCGGTGCGCGTGATCGCCCGAGGCCTGCCGGGTGGCGATCCGATGGCGGTGCGCGTGGGTCACACCACCTTTGCCTTGCGCCGGCACGAGGCGGCGATGATCCGGGTGCAGGCCACTGCGGGCGTCGCAGGGGCGGCAGCATGAACGCCGTCACAGCGGTCTCGGAGCCGCTGCGCATCGCGCTGCTGGGCAACCCCAACTGCGGCAAAACCGCGCTGTTCAACCTGCTGACCGGCAGCCGCCAGAAGGTGGCCAACTACGCCGGCGTGACGGTGGAGCGCAAGGAAGGCACGCTGACCACGCCGCAAGGCCGGCAGGTGTTGGTGGTCGATCTGCCCGGTGCTTACAGCCTCACCGCGATGAGCGCCGACGAAGCGCTCACCCGCGACATCGTCACCGGTCAGCGCCCGCAAGACCCGCGGCCCGATCTGATCGTCTGTGTGGTCGACGCCACCAACCTCAAGCTCAACCTGCGCCTGGTGCTGGAGGCGCGCGATCTCGGCCTGCCCATGGTGCTGGCACTCAACATGACCGATCTGGCCCGGCGCTCGGGTATCGAGGTCGATCGGGACCGGCTGGAGAGCGAGTTGGGCATGCCGGTGGTGGAGACGGTGGGGGTGCAGCACGGTGGCGCGCGTGCGTTGCTGGCGCGTCTGGACGACCTGCCACCGCAGGCCAGCCAGACGCCGGCCGAGGGTGCGCGCTGGCAAGCGGCCACGGTGGAGCAGGTGATGGCGACCCAGCAAGCGGTGCGCCGCATCGTGGCGCAGGCGGTGCGCCAACCGGTCAACACCCTGGAGCGCGACGACGCGATCGACCGCGTGATGCTGCACCCGCTGTGGGGCATGTTGCTGCTCGCTGCCACGCTGTTTTTGATGTTTCAGGCGGTGTTCAGCTGGGCCGCCTGGCCGATGGATCAGATCAAGTTGGGTGTGGCGTTCTTGTCGGACGGCATTCGCACG
>JBLIJY010000186.1:0-5417 GCA_047636095.1 Hydrogenophaga sp.
CCTATCGCCCAAGCCTGAGGGCACTGTAGGGCAGCGGACGACTGACAGAAAAGGGCAACTGCATTGAATTTGTCGAGGTTGCTCCAGGCCACGGCGGTTTCATTTCCTTCGTGTCGGTCCTCAAGACCTTCTGGGTATTGTTCTCTTGAGACGACCGCAACCTCGATTTCAGGGTGTCTTCAAGCCGTTCTGAGCAGCCGCGCTCGTTGCGCGTGGTTCGCCTTTGGGCAGCGACCGCTCAAGCTCGAACGTCCAGCAGGGTGCCCAGCAGGGCGTCCTGCGTCTGTACGGTGCGCAGATTGGCTGAGAAGCTGTAGAGGCTCATGCGCTGCGCCGCCCTGTCTTCAGCCAAGCGGTTGAAACCACCTAGTCCCTGCACCAATGACGCAGGCTCTTGGCTCACCTGCGCGCTCACGCCGCCGGCGGCAGGCTGCGTGGTTTGTTGCACATGCTGACGCTGGAGCCCAGGCGTCTGCACGTTGGCCACGTTGTGCGCGCTGGCGTCGAGTTGGGCTTGGGCGGCGCGCATGCCGCTGGCTCCCTTGGCAGCGGCAGAGGCCGTGAATGCGATGGCGAAGGACATGGTGGAAGTGTGTTGAACAAGCGGTGTACCGGGTGTCTTGTCCAGTCTTATCGGCCTGCTGCGCCGGTTCTTTAGCCTTATTTTCAAGCCGGTTGAGCCCGGCGCCGCACCGCGTTATGAACGCTCAGCCACCCAGCCTTGCACGGACGCCAGCGCCTGAGTCAGACCCGATGCGTCGGTACCGCCGGCCATCGCCATCTCGGGCTTGCCGCCGCCCTTGCCGCCCACCTGCTGGGCGACGAAGTTCACCAGTTCGCCAGCCTTCACTTTGCCCACGCTGTCGGCGGTCACACCAGCTGCGATCTGCACCTTGTCGCCATCCACCGCCGCCAGCACGATGACGGCGGTTTTCAGCTTGTCTTTGAGCTTGTCCATGGTTTCGCGCAGGCTTTTGGCATCGGCGCCAGGCAAGAGCACCGCCAATACCTTCAAGCCTTTGACGTCGACAGCCTGACCCACCAGCTCGTCGCCCTGCGCCGAAGCCAGGCGGCTCTTGAGCGCGCCCATTTCTTTTTCCAGATCGCGCATCTGTTCCAGCAAAGCGCCGACGCGCGCCGGCACTTCGTGCGGCGTGACTTTCAGCGTGCCGGCCACGCCACCCAGGGTGGTTTCCATGCTCTGCACATAGGCCAGCGCGTTCAGGCCGGTGACCGCTTCCACGCGGCGCACGCCAGCCGCCACGCCGCCTTCGGCGGTGATGGTGAAAAAGCCGATGTCGCCGGTGCGCGCCACGTGCGTACCGCCGCAGAGTTCGCGGCTGCTGCCAATGTCGAGCACACGAACGCTCTCGCCGTACTTCTCGCCAAACAACATCGTCGCGCCCGTTTTCTGCGCCGACTCGATGTCCATCACGCGGGCCTGCGTCGCCGCGTTGGCGACGATCTCGGCGTTGACTTTGCTCTCGATCTCGCGGATCTGCGCGTCGGTCACCGGTGCGTTGTGGGTGAAGTCAAAGCGCGTCTTGTCGGCGTCCACCAGGCTGCCCTTTTGCTGCACATGGCCACCCAGCACCTCGCGCAGCGCTTTGTGCATGAGGTGGGTAACCGAGTGGTTGCGCACGGTGGCGGCGCGTTGTGCGGTGTCCACGCTGGCCGTGACCGCATCGCCCACCGCCAGCGTGCCGGTTTGCAGCGTGCCGTGATGGCCAAACACATCGGCCTTGATTTTTTGCGTGTCGCCCACCGCGAAGTTGGCGCTGGGCGTGCTGATCATCCCTTCGTCGCCCACCTGGCCACCGCTCTCGGCGTAAAACGGCGTGTTGTCGAGCACCACGACGCCTTGCTGCCCCAGCTTCAGCTCAGCCACCGCCGCGCCTTCCAGGTACAGCGCCACCACTTTGGCGGGCACTTCGAGCTTCTCGTAACCCACAAACTCGTTGCCCGCGCCACCGTACTCCAGCGCTTTGTCCATCTTGAACTTGCCCGCCGCGCGACCGGCTGCTTTCTGCTTTTGCATCGCAGCGTGAAAGCCGTCTTCGTCGACCGACAAGCCGCGCTCACGGCAGACGTCAGCGCTCAGATCCAGCGGAAAACCATAGGTGTCGTGCAGCTTGAACGCGACGTCGCCCGGGAGTTGCTGCACGCCACCGGCCAATGCGCCATCCAGAATTTCCATGCCGGTGGCCAGCGTCTCGAAGAACCGCTCTTCCTCGGTCTTGAGCACCTCGGTGATGCGCTGCTCTTGCGCCGCCAGGCTCGGGTACGCCGCGCCCATGAGCCTGACCAAGTCAGCCACCAACTTGTGAAAAAACGGCGTTTTTTTGCCCAGCTTGTAGCCGTGGCGGATCGCGCGGCGGATGATGCGGCGCTGCACATAACCGCGCCCTTCGTTGCCCGGGATCACACCGTCGCTCACCAGAAATGCGGTGGCGCGGATGTGGTCGGCAATCACCTTCAGCGAGGGGGTCGACAGGTCTTCAATGCCTGTTTCGCGAGCGGCCGCCCGAATGAGCGCGTCAAAAATGTCGATCTCGTAGTTGCTGTGCACGTGCTGCAAGATGGCGGCCAGGCGCTCCAGACCCATGCCAGTGTCCACGCAGGGCGCGGGCAGCGGACGCGTCGAGCCGTCTTCTTGCATATCGAACTGCATGAACACGTTGTTCCAGATTTCGATGAAGCGGTCGCCGTCTTCGCCTGGGCTGCCCGGGGGGCCGCCGGGAATGTGGTCACCGTGGTCGTAGAAGATTTCCGAGCACGGTCCACACGGGCCGGTGTCGGCCATCATCCAGAAGTTGTCGCTTTTGTAGCGCCCGCCTTTGTTGTCGCCAATGCGGATCACGCGCTCGGGCGGCAGGCCGATTTCTTTGGTCCAGATGTCGTAAGCCTCGTCATCCTCTTCGTACACCGTGGCCAGCAGGCGCTCCTTGGGCAGCTTGTACACCTCGGTCAGCAGCTCCCAGGCCCATGTCAGCGACTCGCGCTTGAAGTAATCGCCAAAGCTCCAGTTGCCCAACATCTCAAAGAAGGTGTGGTGGCGCGCGGTGTAGCCCACGTTTTCCAGATCGTTGTGTTTACCGCCAGCGCGCAGGCAGGCCTGCACCGAGGCCGCGCGCACATAGGACCGCTTGTCGGTGCCCAGAAAAACGTCTTTGAACTGCACCATGCCTGAGTTGGTGAACATCAGTGTCGGGTCGTTGCCCGGCACCAGGCCGCTGGAGGGCACCACGGTGTGGCCCTTGGAGGCGAAGAAGTCCAAGAAGGTCTTGCGGATATCGGCGACGGAGGCAACGACGGAGGCGGGGCTGTTCATGTTGGCCTTGGGAAGGGTCTGGCAGTGAAGGGGAAGCGTTGTGACGCGAAAAGCCTTGTATTTTCGCAAACCAGGCGAACTCGCGTCCAGATGGCATCAACAGAGCCGTCAGCCCGACACGCCATTGGCTTGGGTTTGCGCTTTCAGGAAGGTCCACAATTGGCATTTGTCGGCCTGGCTGAGCGAAGCCACAGGCCGGACTCGCCCGTTCTTGACTTTGCGCAGGCGATGGAACGCCCTTGCGCTTTGGCACGCGAATTGCGTCTACATCCGAAGGGTGCACACTCAGTACCCATGGTCGCCCAACCGATACGGCTGAACAGCCAACGCATGACCGGTGATCTGACGCCGCCCGCCTTCCATGCCACCCAAGCCACTGGCAGCCCCCACAGCCCCGAATCACCAGCGAATCTGACCCGCCAGCCCATGACCCAGTGCAATGCCATCGTCACCTTCGCCGGTGTGCAAAAAACTTATGACGGCCGCACCTTGGTGGTGCGTGACCTGAACCTGGAGATTCAAAAAGGCGAATTCCTCTCCCTGCTGGGCCCATCGGGATCGGGCAAGACCACCACGTTGATGATGCTGGCCGGCTTCGAGTCGCCCACAGCAGGCGAGATCAGCCTGGACGGCGTGCCGATCACCCGCACCCCGCCACACAAGCGCAACTTCGGCATGGTGTTTCAAAACTACGCGCTGTTTCCCCACATGACGGTGGCCGACAACATCGGTTACCCACTGACCGTACGCAAGCTGGGCAAGGCCGATCTGCACGCCAAGGTCAAAAACGCGCTCGACATGGTGCAAATGAGCGCCATGGGCGAGCGTTACCCCAGCCAGCTCTCCGGCGGCCAGCAGCAGCGCGTGGCGTTGGCGCGCGCGCTTGTGTTCGATCCGCAACTGGTGCTGATGGACGAGCCGCTGGGCGCGCTCGACAAGCAGTTGCGCGAACACATGCAGCTGGAACTCAAGGCCTTGCACCGCCGCCTGGGTGTGACTTTCGTCTATGTCACGCACGACCAGTCGGAGGCGCTCACCATGTCAGACCGGGTGGCGGTGTTCAGCGAAGGTGTGATCCAGCAGGTCGATCCGGTGGAGCGCCTGTACGAAACGCCGTCCAACCGCTTCGTGGCCAGCTTCGTGGGCGACAACTCGGTGCTCGACGGCAAGGTGATGCAGGCCGCAGGCGAGCGCTGCTGCGTGGTGCTGGCCGATGGCACCCAGCTCAACGGCATCAACGTCAACCGAGCCAACGTTGGCGATGCGGTGCAATGCAGCGTTCGCCCGGAACGCATCAGCCTGGTGGGCCTTGAGGCCAACAGCGGCAACACCTTGAGCGCCAGCGTGACCGATGTGATCTATTTTGGCGACCACCTTCGCCTGCGCTGCCAAACCGCCGATCAGCCCGAGCTCGGCGTCAAATTGCCGCTGCAGCACGCGGGTCAGCTCCAAGCGGGCAACACCGTGGCGCTGCACATCCCACCCGAGCACCTGCGCGTTTACCTCTGAAGCATGTCTTTCGCGCGTTCCCCTCACCCCTCCCCCAACCCCGTAAGAGAAACACCATGAAACTCAAACCCGTCCTGTTTGCAATAGCCGCCACCCTGGCACTGCCCGCCTTTGCACAAAGCGCCCTGACCGTCGTCAACTTCGGCGGCGCCAACGGCGCAGCCCAGAAAAAGGCCTACTTCGAGCCCTTCGAGAAGGCGGGTGGCAAGGTCACGCAGGTGGAATACAACGGCGAACAAGCCAAAATCAAAGCCATGGTCGAAGCCAAGAATGTGACCTGGGACGTGGTCGAGGTCGAAAGCCCAGACGTCAGCCGCGGCTGCGACGAAGGCCTGTTCGAGCGCATGGACTGGAGCAAGATCGGCAACAAGGCCGACTTCCAAAAGGCCGCTGTGCACGAATGTGGCGTGGGCACCTTTGTCTGGTCCACCGTGATGGCTTACGACGGCGACAAACTCAAGACCGCACCCACCTCGTTCGCCGATTTCTGGGATGTGAAGAAATTCCCCGGTAAGCGCGGCCTGCGCAAAAGCGCGCGCTACAACCTGGAATTCGCGCTGATGGCCGACGGTGTCAA
>JBLIJY010000187.1:0-5405 GCA_047636095.1 Hydrogenophaga sp.
CTCTTCGCACCAAGTGCGCAGATATTCAGGCACGTGCACTGCCCGCAGTCCATGTGCCCGTTCTAGGCTGTGTTGCAGGGCTTGCGCCAGCGTGCTTTTGCCAGTGGACTCGCCGCCGAGCAAGCAGACCACCGGCAGGGTGTGCTGCGTTTGGGGCGCTGCTGCAGGCGGGTGCGTCGTCGCTGACACCAGTGTCACCGGCCGGTCTTCGCGATCTGCACAAAAATCTCGTTGGGCTTGACCATGCCCAAATCTTGCCGGGCCAGCTCCTCAATCATGCCCAAGCCCTCCTGCAAGTCGCGCACCTCATTGGCCACTTGGTCATTGCGCAGCCTGACCGCTTGGTTGCTACGCTCCAGCTCAGCCAACGCCTGCTTCATGCTGGCCACCTGCGACACGCTGCCCCGACCAGACCAGAGCTGTGCGTGCAGCACGATCAGCAGTGTGATCAACAAGCCAGGAATGAAACGGTTGGCCATGGGAACAGCGTGGGCTCAGCATGGAGCGCGATGCCAACACTGCGCACGAGATATTCGTTTCAGCACGTACCGTGGAACCGGCTTTGCCGGGCCACAGGTGCGGCCCCCCGAGGGGGAAGATGCGAAGCAGCGCAAGGGGGTCATTTCAAGTTGTAAAACGCTGCACGTCCGGGGTATACCGCCACCTCGCCCAGATCTTCCTCGATGCGCAGCAGCTGGTTGTACTTGGCCATGCGGTCTGAGCGGCTCAGGCTGCCGGTCTTGATCTGGCCAGCGTTGGTGCCCACGGCGATGTCGGCAATGGTGCTGTCTTCGGTTTCGCCTGAGCGGTGCGAGATCACGGCGGTGTAACCCGCGCGCTTGGCCATCTCGATGGCGGCGAAGGTTTCGGTCAGCGTGCCGATCTGGTTGATCTTGATCAGGATCGAATTGGCAATGCCTTTGTCGATGCCTTCTTTCAGAATCTTGGTATTGGTGACGAACAGGTCATCACCCACCAGCTGCACCTGCTTGCCCAGGCGCTCGGTAAGAATCTTCCAGCCATCCCAGTCGCCCTCGGCCATCGCGTCTTCGATGCTGATGATGGGGTACTTGTCGACCCAGGTGGCGAGCATGTTGGTCCAGTCTTCGGCTGAGAGGGTCAGGCCCTCGGCGCCCAGGTGGTACATGCCGTCCTTGTAGAACTCGCTAGCCGCGCAGTCCAGACCCAGGGCGATTTGTTCACCGGGCGTGTAGCCTGCGTTGGCGATCGCCTCCAGAATCATCTGGATCGCCGCCTCGTGGTTCTCGACGTTGGGTGCAAAACCGCCTTCATCGCCCACGGCGATGCTCATGCCCTTGTCGTGGATGATTTTCTTCAGTGCATGGAACACCTCGGCGCCCCAGCGCAGCGCTTCGCGAAAGCTCGGCGCGCCCACCGGAATGATCATCAGCTCTTGCAGGTCGAGGTTGTTGTTGGCGTGCGCGCCGCCGTTGACCACATTCATCATGGGCACCGGCATCTGCACCGCGCTCATGCCACCGAAGTAGCGGTACAGCGGCAAGCCAGCCTCTTCCGCCGCAGCACGCGCCACCGCCATTGACACCGCCAGCATGGCGTTGGCGCCAAGACGGCCTTTGTTATCGGTGCCGTCGAGGTCGATCAGCGTCTTGTCCAGAAATGCCTGCTCAGACGCGTCCAGACCCAGCACCGCTTCGCCGATTTCGGTGTTGATGTGTTCCACCGCCTTAAGCACGCCCTTGCCCAGGTAGCGGCTCTTGTCGCCGTCGCGCAGCTCGATGGCTTCGCGTGAGCCAGTGGACGCGCCCGATGGCACAGACGCGCGGCCCATCACGCCGCTTTCCAGCAGCACGTCACATTCCACGGTGGGGTTGCCGCGGCTGTCCAGAATTTCGCGGCCAACGATGTCAACAATTGCACTCATGTTTTTTTATCTCAGTATTTCAAAAAAGAAAACAAGCAAGCTCAGCAAAAATGCGTGCCTTCAAACTCAGGGCGCCCGTGAAACCGGCTCTGCCGGCCACCCGGTGCGCCTCACTCTCACACGCCCTCAACCACGACCATGTTCAACACGCCCGCACCCTCGCGCACCTGGCGCGCCTGGGTGTAGGCCTCGCTCACGTAATAAGCCTTGGCTTTCTCTGCCGACTCAAACTTCAGCACCACCAGTCGACCAGGGTTCCAGGTGCCTTCCAGCACCGTAATCGCGCCGCCGCGCACCAGAAACTCGGCGCCATGTTCATTTGCTGCCTTGGTGCTCCACTCGCGGTACTTGGCCATTTGATCGGCGTTGGTGACGGTAACGTCGGCAATGATGTAAGCGGCCATGGGGGGTCTCAGTCCTTGAATTGGTTTTCTAACAGGGGTTGTGTTTTGACCACGCGGTCCAGCGCCAGCAGCGTTTGCAGCAGCGCTTTCATGTGTTGGAGCGGCACGGCATTGGGGCCATCGCTCAGGGCGTTGGCTGGATCGGGGTGTGTTTCCATGAACAGCCCGGCTACGCCCACGGCGACCGCCGCACGCGACAGCACCGGCACCATCTCGCGCTGGCCGCCACTGCTGGTGCCCTGGCCACCGGGCAGCTGCACGCTGTGGGTGGCGTCGAAAACCACCGGCGCACCGGTCTCACGCATGATGGCCAGCGAGCGCATGTCGCTCACCAGGTTGTTGTAGCCGAAGCTGGCGCCACGCTCGCAAGCCATGAAGTTGTCTTCATTGAGGCCAGCCTCTTTGGCTGCAGCGCGCGCCTTGTCGATCACGTTCTTCATGTCGTGGGGCGCAAGAAACTGGCCTTTTTTGATGTTCACCGGTTTGCCCGACTGCGCCACGGCGCGGATGAAGTCGGTCTGGCGGCACAGGAAGGCGGGCGTTTGCAACACATCGACCACTTTCGCGGCTTCGATGATGTCTTCTTCGGTGTGCACATCGGTCAGCACCGGCACGCCGAGCTCGCGCTTGATCTTCGCCAGAATCTCCAGCCCTTTTTCGCGACCGGGGCCGCGAAACGTGGTGCCGCTACTGCGGTTGGCCTTGTCGAAGCTGCTCTTGAAGATGAAGGGAATGCCCAGGCTGGCGGTGATTTCTTTCAGCTGACCAGCCACGTCCATCTGCAGCTGTTCGGACTCGATCACGCAGGGCCCGGCAATCAGGAAGAAGGGCCGGTCCAGACCGATGGGAAAGCCGCAGAGTTGCATGGTGTGGTGGATCTTGGTGATGGGCTTAGGCGGTCAGGCGGTCAGGCGGTCATGTGCTCAGGCGGCGGCTCGGGCCTCGCGCTGCTCGCTGTGGCACGCCAGGGCCGCGTGAATGTAGGCGTTGAACAGTGGGTGCCCATTCCACGGGGTGGATTTGAACTCGGGGTGAAATTGCACGCCGACATACCAGGGATGCACCGATTGAGGCAGCTCGATCATTTCGGTCAGGTGCTCTCGCTGCGTGAGTGCCGAGATGACCAGGCCCGCCTCGCGCAGACGATCCAGATAGTGCTCGTTGGCCTCATAGCGGTGGCGGTGGCGCTCAGTGACCACGGAGCCGTAAATCTGGTGCGCCAGGGTTCCTGGCAAGACGTCGGAGCTTTGGGCGCCCAGACGCATCGTGCCGCCGAGGTCCGAGCTGGCGTTGCGCTTCTGGATCGAGCCATCGGCATCCTGCCACTCGTCGATCAGGGCGATCACCGGGTGCGGCGTGTCCGCTTCGAACTCGCTGCTGTTGGCGTCTGTCAGGCCGGCGACATGGCGCGCGTACTCGATGGTGGCGACCTGCATCCCCAGGCAGATACCGAGGTAGGGCACGCCATTCTCGCGGGCGAAGCGCGCGGCGCAAATCTTGCCTTCGATGCCGCGTTTGCCGAAGCCGCCGGGCACCAGGATGGCGTCGAAACGGCCCAGCGTGCGCGCCACGTTGTCTGTGGTCAGTGTCTCGGAGTCGATGTACTCGATCTGCACCTTGGCGTGGTTCTTCATGCCCCCGTGGCGCAGCGCTTCGTTGAGCGATTTGTAGCTGTCGGACAAATCCACGTATTTGCCCACCATCGCTATGTGTACCGTGTGCTGGGGATGCTCGACCTCCCAGACCAGATCGTCCCAGCGCTTGAGGTTGGCCGGTGGGGTGTTCAGACGCAGCTTGTCGCAGACCAGGCCGTCCAGACCCTGCTCGTGCAGGATGCGTGGCACCTTGTAGATGGTGTCCACGTCCCACATGGAGATCACGCACCATTCGGGCACGTTGGAAAACAGCGAAATCTTGGCGCGCTCTTCGTCTGGAATGCGGCGGTCGGCGCGGCAGAGCAGGGCGTCGGCCTGGATGCCGATGGCGCGCAGTTCTTTGGCGGTGTGTTGGGTGGGTTTGGTTTTCAGCTCGCCCGCAGCAGCGATCCACGGCACATAGGTCAGGTGAAGGAACACCGAGTTGTTTGGCCCCATGCGCAGGCTCATCTGGCGCACCGCTTCCAGAAACGGCAGGGATTCGATGTCGCCCACAGTGCCACCAATTTCGACGATCGCCACATCGACCGCATCGGGCGTTCCAATACCGGCGCCGCGCTTGATGTAGTCCTGGATTTCGTTGGTCACGTGCGGGATCACCTGCACCGTCTTGCCCAAATAGTCGCCGCGCCGCTCCTTCTCCAGCACCGACTGGTAGATCTTGCCGGTGGTGAAGTTGTTGGTTTTTTTCATCCGCGTTTCGATGAAACGCTCGTAGTGGCCCAGGTCGAGGTCGGTCTCGGCACCGTCGTCGGTGACAAAAACCTCGCCGTGCTGAAACGGCGACATGGTGCCCGGGTCCACGTTGATGTAGGGGTCGAGCTTGATGAGGGTGACTTTGAGGCCGCGGGATTCAAGAATTGCGGCCAGGGATGCGGAGGCGATGCCTTTGCCCAAAGAGGACACCACACCGCCAGTAACGAACACAAATTTGGTCATGTCTCGTGCGAGCCTTGCGCTCGCGGGAGGTGGAAACCGAAATTATAGGTGGCACGTCTTGGGCCACTTTCCTCAAATCATCTACCCCGCGAAGCGTCGGGGCGCGGTGGGCGGCGTCGCCAGAGGTGCGCGCGCCGTCGGTCGGTCCAACGCTGCTACATTGCGCTCATGCAAGATCTGGCTGGTAAACACATTGTTCTGGGGCTCTCGGGCGGCATCGCCTGTTACAAGGCGGCCGAGCTGTGCCGCTCGCTCATCAAAGCCGGTGCCACGGTGCAGGTGGTCATGACCGAGGCGGCCGAGCAGTTCATCACCGCGGTGACCCTGCAAGCGCTGTCTGGGCGCGCGGTGTTCACCTCGCAGTGGGACCCGCGCACGGCGGGCGGGGTGGACAACAACATGCCCCACATCAACCTCAGCCGCGAGGCTGATGCGATCCTGATCGCGCCGGCCAGCGCCGATTTCATGGCCAAGTTGCTGCACGGCCGGGCCGACGATTTGCTG
>JBLIJY010000188.1:0-5339 GCA_047636095.1 Hydrogenophaga sp.
CCAGATGGCCGCTGCCATCCCGCTGGCGCGCTATGCCGAAATGCGTGGCATCGGCCACCTGATGAACCTGGAGGCGCCAGACGCATTCGATGCCTTGCTGCTCGAATTTCTGCGCGAGCCGCCGGGGAGCCTGCACTGAGGCCGTGTTGCTCAGGCGCGCTGTGATGTCAGCTCGGGCGTGGCACGTGGCTGGTTACGGCCAGCCATGCCTGCAAACCCGAAGTCCATCGCCGGCACCTCGCCGCTGATCAGCTCGGCCAGCGCCTTGCCCGAGCCCGCGCCGTGGGTCCAGCCCAGGGTGCCGTGACCGGCGTTGATCCAGAGTTTGCCGACTTTGGTGCGACCGATCAGCGGGATGTTGGTGGGTGTGGCGGGGCGCAAACCGGTCCAGAACTGCGGGTCGCCGCCTTCTTCGGGTGTGCGGGTGTCGGCAACGCCGGGAAACACTTCTTCGATGCGCTTGACCAGCATGGCGCAGCGCTTTTTGGCCAGCGGTGTGTCCAGTGCGAGATCGAAGCCGCCGAGCTCGATGGTGCCGGCCACCCGCAGCTGGTTACCCAGGCGTGACAGGGCGATTTTGTAGGCGTCGTCGATCATGCTCACCTGCGGCGCCCGCTCGGGTTGAAGCAACGGCAGTGTGGCGCTATAACCTTTGCCGGGGTAGATGGGCACGTGGACGCCAACCGATTTCAGCAGCGGTGTCGTGTAAGAGCCGCAAGCCACCACGTAGGCGTCTGCCTGCAAGGCGCGCGCCTGGCCGGTGGCGCGGTCGCGCACGCGAACCTGCCGGGCAGAGCCGCTTGCGATTTCGATGCGCTCGATGTCGTGGCCCATTAGCAATTGGGCACCGCGCTGGGCGCACAGCGCAGCCAGTTGCTGGGTGAACACCCGCGCATCGCCCGACTCGTCCGACGGGGTGTAGGTGCCGCCCACGATGCGATCGGCAAACGCATGGAGCGCTGGCTCGACGCGCAGCAGCTCAGCGCGGTCGATCACGCGGCGCTTGACACCAAATTTCTGCATCACCGCTGCCGCGTCAGCCGCGCCGTCGAACGATTTCTGGTCGCTGTAGTAGTGCGCGATGCCACGCTGCAGGCGGTTGTATTCAATGCCCGTCTCAGCCACGACGTCTTTCAACGCCGCATGGCTGTAAGAACCCAGCGCCACGATCTGCGCCACGTTGCGCTCGAATGCCGCATCGTTGCACTGCCCGAGGAACTGCAGCCCCCAGCGCCACTGCGCTGGATCAAGTTGCGGGCGAAACAGCAGCGGCGCGGTGGCGGAGAACATCCACTTCAGGGCCTTCAGCGGCGCCTCGCGGTTGGCCCAGGGCTCGCAGTAGCTGACCGAGATTTGTGCCGCGTTGGCGAAGCTGGTTTCCAGCGCGGCATCAAGCTGGCGGTCCACCAGCGTCACCTCGTGGCCGCGCTGCAGCAAGTGCCAAGCGGTGCTCACGCCGATGATGCCGGCGCCCAAAACAACAACTCTCATGGCCTGCTCCTGGCAATCTGGGGAATGAATAACGGCCTGCCAGTATGTGAAAAACGCGCTGGGAAGTGAAGCGAGATGAAATTAAAATGAGAAGTATCAAGATCGCTAATACAACAGCCGCTGGCGATCGAGGTCTGGCCTCTTCATTTGCCCACCGCTGGAGTTTTTGCCATGAGCACGTTTGACCCCGACGCCCTGGAATGCCTGGCCGCCATTGTGGAAGAAGGTGGCTTTGAGCGGGCAGCACAGCGGCTGTCGATCACGCAGTCTGCGGTATCGCAGCGGCTGCGCGCGCTGGAGTCGCAGGTGGGCACCGTGCTGATCGTGCGCAGCCGCCCACTCAAGCCCACGCCGGCGGGCCAGCTCATGATCAAGCACGCCAAGATGATGCGGCTGTTGCGCGCCGACCTGGAGAAGGACCTCAAGGAACTCGCGCCCAGCTCGACCGGTGGCGTGCGCGATGACGAGCGCATTTCGGTGGCCATCAACGCCGACAGCATCGCCACCTGGGCCCTGCCCGCGCTCAGCGCGCTGGCGCAGGGCGGTCTCCCGATCGAGATCATCACCGACGACCAAGACTTCACCCATGAGTGGCTGCGCGAAGGCCAGGTGCTGGGCTGTGTGACCTCGCTCGGCCAAGCGTTGCGCGGTTGCAAGATGGAGGCGCTGGGCGGGATGGACTACGTGCTGGTGGCGTCGACTGCCTATGCCCGCGAGCAATGCCCGCAAGGCCTGACTGCGCACAACTTCCCCCGCTACCCCTTCGTTGCATTCAACCGCAAAGACCATTTGCAGCGCCTCTTCATCGCCCAGGCGTTTGGCCTGCCGCGGGTGTCGCTGCGCCAGCTGTTCGTGCCGTCCAGCGAAGGGCAGGTGCGTGCGGTGCAGGCGGGCTGGGGCGTGAGCGTGTTGCCTGAGCTGCATGTACGCGAGCGGCTAGCACGCGGCGAGTTGGTGAATCTTGTGCCGCAGCACGCGCTGCGCGTCACGCTGTACTGGCACTGCTGGAACCTGAATTCCGATGTGCTGGAGTCGATGACGCAGGCCTTGCGCCAGGCGGCGGCAAAACACCTGCATCCGCTGCCGACGTAAAAAAGCCCCGTTTAAACGGGGCTGATTCAGCGGGCGGTGAGCGAATTACTTCGGCATCACGACCGTATCGATCGCGTGGATCACGCCGTTGCTGGCGGCGACATCGGTGGCGATGACCTTGGCGTTGTCCACCATCACACCACCGGTGGTGGAGATGGTCAGCATGCTGCCTTGAACGGTCTTGACCTGGCCGGCCTTCACGTCCTTGGCCATCACCTTGCCTGGCACCACGTGGTAGGTGAGCACGGCGGTGAGCTTGGCCTTGTCTTTCAGCAACGCGTCCAGATCGGCCTTGGGCACTTTGGCAAAGGCGGCGTCGGTAGGTGCGAACACGGTGAACGGACCTGGACCTTTCAGCGTGTCAACCAGACCGGCTGCCTGGATGGCAGTGACCAGGGTCTTGAAGTTGCCAGCGCCAATGGCAGTGTCGACGATGTCCTTGGCGAAGGCCGAGGTCATGGCGCCGACGGTAATGAGGGAAGCGATAAGCATTTTTTTCATGGGAGGCTCCTGAGAGAAAAGGTTGAAGGAAGGGAAATCCATCAGTCTCTTGACCTGACGAACCGGTGGCCTGAGGCTTTACAGCCCAGATTTCCAGCACCAGAAAAGGCTGATGGGTTGAACAATATCCGAAATAGATCAAACCGCGACCGCTTGGTATACAACGTTACTTTGTAGTGGGGTTATCGACTTGACCGTCAATTTCGGGCACAATTTGTGCTTCATTTCTAAGATGTACCCATGTCCAGTGTTTCCCTGCCATCCACCGTCGCCGTCCCCAAACGCAGTTTTCGCCAGCAAATGCACATTGCCCGCGAAGATGCGATCGTCGCGGCGGTGAACCGGCTGCTGGCCGAAAAGGGCTTCGATGCCATGACGGTGGACGAGGTGGCGGCCGAGGTGGGCATTGCCAAAGCCAGCTTGTACAAGCACTTCTCAAGCAAGGAAGACTTGGCTGCCGCTGCCATGGTGCGCGTGATGCAGCGCGCCCAGGCCTTCCTTGACAGCCTGGACGCCACCCGGGCGCCCCTGGATCTTCTCAAAGCCGTGGCGCGCTGGACCATGGAGGTGCAACTCGCTGGCGAAATGCCCTCGCTGCCCAGCGAAAACTCCAGCCTGCGGGCCACGCTCACCACCAACAAACCTTATGTGGACGGGCTGCTGGACATCAGCGAGCGCCTGGGTGCCTGGATACAGGCAGCGCAGGCCAACGGCAGCGTCAACCCCGCGCTGCCACCGATTGCCGTGCTCTACACGTTGTATGCCCGCGCCTGCGACCCGGTGCTCGGCTTCCTCAAGGGCGCAGGCCTGTACAGCAGCGACCAGATCATCGACATGGTGCTCAGCACCTGTTTCGACGGCTTGAAAAGCAGGTGAGCGGGTTGGGCAGGCTCACCTGACCAGCAACACCGGCACCTTGCAATGCGCCAGCACCCGGGTGGCGACCGATCCCATGACGAGGTTGCCCAGCGCGTTGTGGCCGTGCGAGCCCATCATGACCAGATCGAACTCGTCGGCCTCGGCCACCTTGGCGATCAATTCGCCCGCCAAGCCAACCTGGTGCACCACCTGCGGCTCGATGCCATGGCGCTGCAAGAACTTCACCACCGGCGCCGTCACCTTCTCCGCCTCTTCGGCGTGGTAACTGTCGGCCACCGCTTGGCCCACCGCCGCTCGGGCCCGCGGCGGTAGCGGCAACTGCACGCTGAACAGCGTGTAGTCGTTCTTCAGGCCAAACACCTCGTCGTGGGTGGTCAGGTAGGCCAGCATTTTCTTGGTGTAGGCGCTGCCGTCGACCGCAAGCAGGATCTTCATCAGGGGCTCCTATTCGATGGGGTGATGGGTGGGGTTGAACACCGTTTCAGTTTACGGCTGTCACCCCGCAGCGCCTTGCGTTGGCGCAATCGTTGTGTCGGTCGATGGCGCGCGCTGTGGCACGGTGATCAGCGACTGCGGCTCAAACGCCGCCTGCTCGCCCTTGTCGGCGTAGCCCAGCGGGTTGGCCACGATGCGGCAGCGACCCACTTGGCGGTCTTGCGGGCAGTGCAAATGGCCGTGCAGCCACAGATCGGCCTGCGCCAGCAGGTCATCGAGCGCGTTGCAAAAACCAGCGGTGCCGGGGCTCAGGCCGTAGCGCGGATCGGCGCTGTGCAGCGTGGGCGCGAAATGGGTGATCACCACGGTGGCGCCGTCAAACGGCTGCGCCAGCGCCTCGCGCAGCCAGTGCTGGCAATCCAGCGCCAGCGCGCGCATGGCCTCGGCGTCAAACAGGCGGCCGTGGCGCTCGCTGGCCATCTTCACCAGGTAGTGATTGGCGGCACGAAAGGCTTTTTCGCGCTGTCGCAGGCGGTGGGTGAGTGGGTCGGTGGCGAGGGCAGCGGCGCCGGCGCTGCGTGCTTTTCCCTTGGATTTTCCAGCGACTGGCGGGGCTTTTGTCGGTAAGTCACCCAACGCGTCGTAGTCGGCCCAAAGCGTGGTGCCGATCAGCCGCACGCCATCGATGCGCAAGGTTTCGCGCTCCAGCCACTGAATCCCCAAGCGCTCGCAGGTCTCAAAAAGGCCACGGTGCGCCTCGTCCACATCCATCGCGTCGTACTCGTGGTTGCCAGGCACAAACACCACCGGCACGGGCCAGCCCGCGTATTGGGGCAGCGGTGAGAAGCGTTGCAGGCCCCAGTCGGGCTCGGCCATCACACTGCCGTCGTACCGCGTCTGGTACGAGCCGATGTCGCCAGCGAGCACCAGCAGGCTGGCGC
>JBLIJY010000189.1:0-5310 GCA_047636095.1 Hydrogenophaga sp.
AGCGCCTCGGTATGTGAGGCCACCGCGGCCTCAAGAAATGCGCCGTCTTGCTGCGTGTGCTGGTGCAGTTCGTAGCCCGAAGATGCCTGCAAGTCGTTCAGGGCCTCCAGCGTTTCCAGAATGCGTTGTTGCAGTGAGTCCAGCAGCATGCGCAGCCGCACCACATCGGTCGACTCGTCCTGGCTGAGCGGGGCCATGCCGTGCTTGAGCAGGAATTCATCCGGGTCTTTGGCAATCTCGCGCAGGCGCTCCATGTCGCCTCGGTCACGCGCTTGGTTGATTTCAGCGGTCAGCCATTCGTGGGCTCGGCGCTTGTCGGGGTCGTCACCACAGCGGTCGGGGTGAAACGCCTTGACCAACTTGCGCCAAATATCCTTCATTTCTTTGGCCTGATCTTCGGTCAAAGCTTTTTTGCTGGTGGCCTCGGTCTCGGCCTGCGCGTACTCGGCGTCCGACTGCTCGCGGGCTTGCGCATGTGCTTCAGTCACATGCTCTGCCTCTTCGTCCCCGGCTTGCAGCAGCACATCCAGGTATTGGCGCCGATGCTCAATCAGCAGCTTCAGGCGGTTGCGGCGCTGGTGGTGGGTTTTGAGTGCCCGAAACAGTTGGGCCAGCGTCACGTCCACGGCATGCTTTTGCCCGGTGAAGTCTGCCTCCAGTTCGGCCAATCGGTTGCTGGCGGCTGCGATGAGTTGTTGTAGCTCTGACTTTTGGGGCGACAGGTACAACACCATGGACTTCACCCGCTTCAATAGACACCCATCAGGGTCGAAATTGAAACGGAGAACGAGTCATGAAGAAAGCCAGGCATCCAGCCGAATTCAAGGCGGAGGTGGTCAAGCATGTCACGAATCGTGGTCACGGAGTGGTGGAGGTGGCCAAGCGCTTGGGCCTCTCGGACAAGAGCTTGTACCTGTGGGTGCGGCTGTCCAAGGGGCAGCAAGGCGTGGGCAGTGGTGAGACTGCGGTCATGCGTGTCGAGATTGCTCGGCTCAAGGCCGAACTCAAGCGAGCCAGTGAGGAGCGTGACATCCTAAAAAAGGCCGCAACGTACTTTGCCAAGCTGTCCGGGTGAAGTACGTATTCATAGCCGAGCACCACGGGCAGTTGCGCTTGAGCGGCATGTGCCGGGTGCTGCGCAGTAAGCGCAGTGGGTATTACGCCTGCAAGGCCAAGCCCAAGTCGGATCAAACCGTGGCGCACGAGGCGCTGCTGGTGAGCATCAAACAGTCCTTCGAGAACAGCCAAGGCACCTACGGCAGTGCGCGTGTGCACCGGGATCTGCACGAAGAAGGCATTCGGTGTGGCGAGAAGCGGGTGGCACGCCTGATGAGCCAAGCCCAGTTGCGCTCGGTGCGTGGCTACAAGCGGCCCCGCTACAAAGTGGGTATGCCTGCGACCACAGCGCCCAATCGGCTACAGCGTGAATTCACAGTGGCCCAGCCCGATCAGATTTGGGTGACCGACATCACCTACATCCGGACCTACGAAGGGTGGCTGTATTTGACTGTGGTGATTGATCTGTATTCGCGCCTGGTGGTTGGCTGGTCGATGAGTTCGAGCATGGCCACCGAGCTGGTGCTCGATGCCTTGATGATGGCGGTGTGGCGCAGACGGCCCGAGACACCTGTGATGATCCATTCGGATCAGGGAAGTCAGTTCGGCAGCGACGACTTCAACCGTTGGTGCAAGGACAATCGCCTGGTGCCCAGCACGAGTCGCCGGGGAAATTGTTGGGACAACGCGGTTGCCGAATCGTTCTTCAGCAGCCGGAAGAAGGGGCGGGTCAAGCGGCGAATCTATGCCACCCGAGAAGGTGCGCGGTCAGACGCGTTTGACTACATCGAGGGTTTCTACAATCGCGTTCGCAGGCACAGTCACCTCGACCAACTGAGCCCGATGGACTTCGAGCAACTTCGAAATGGAAGTTGAAAATTGTCTAGCAAAGCGGGTGAAGTCCACCGTAGCGGCATGTCGCCAAGGTTTCTACAGGGTCAAGATTGGGCGGGTGACGGGGCTTGTCATCTGGGAACGCACTCATTTCCTTGTGGTCTGGTCTGTGACGGAAGTGCAGAAGAAGAGCCGCGTTCTTAGTTTCTGCCGCCTTGACCCCTGGTTTTAGTTTTGTACCGGTGGCTACACAGTGGCTACATGAGCTGCGCCAAAGAAAAAACCGACTGTCGCAATGAAGCGATCAATCGGCTAAGTCGTTGATTTAATTGAATAAATCGGTGGTGCCCGGGGCCGGAATCGAACCGGCACTCCTTTCGGAGGGGGATTTTGAGTCCCCTGCGTCTACCAATTTCACCACCCGGGCTGAATATGTGAAGAACGAAATTATGGCACAGTGGCGGCCATGAAA
This sequence comes from Hydrogenophaga sp., assembly GCA_047636095.1. Taxonomy (GTDB): domain Bacteria; phylum Pseudomonadota; class Gammaproteobacteria; order Burkholderiales; family Burkholderiaceae_C; genus Hydrogenophaga. The sequence goes on from JBLIJY010000189.1 coordinate 2,363, forward strand.
TACCCGACCATCGAAGACACGATAGGCCAAACGCCGCTGGTGGCCTTGCAGCGCATCGGCGCAGACGAGCACCGCGCGCGCGGCAATGTGTTGCTGGGCAAGCTCGAAGGCAACAACCCTGCTGGCTCGGTGAAAGACCGGCCCGCCGTGTCCATGATCCGGCGCGCCGAGGAGCGCGGTGAAATCAAGCCCGGTGACACGCTGATCGAAGCCACCTCGGGCAACACCGGTATCGCGCTGGCGATGGCCGCTGCCATCAAGGGCTATCGCATGGTGCTGATCATGCCGGAGGACCTGTCGATTGAGCGTGCCCAGACCATGAAGGCGTTTGGAGCCGAGCTCATCCTCACGCCCAAGAGCGGCGGCATGGAAAGCGCGCGCGACCTGGCTGAGCGCATGCAGGCCGAGGGCAAGGGCCGCGTGCTCGACCAGTTCGCCAACCTCGACAACCCGCGCATTCACTACGAGACCACTGGTCCCGAGTTGTGGCAGCAGACCACCGGGCGCATCACCCACTTCGTGAGCGCCATGGGCACTACCGGCACCATCACCGGCGTCTCGCGTTTTCTGAAAGAGAAGAATCCGGCGGTGCGCATCGTCGGCGCGCAGCCCAGCGAAGGCTCACGCATTCCGGGCATTCGCAAATGGCCGGTCGAATACCTGCCCAAAATCTACGATGCCAGCCATGTGGACGAACTGGTGCTGGTGAGCCAGCGCGATGCCGAAGACATGTGCCGCCGGCTGGCGCGCGAAGAAGGCATCTTCGCTGGCATCTCGGCCGCAGGCGCGTGCTGGGTGGCGATGCAGGTGGCGATGCAGGTGGAAAATGCCACCATCGCGTTCATCGTCTGCGACCGAGGCGACCGCTACCTCTCCACCGGTGTATTCCCCGCTTGAGCATGGGTCAAAACGGCCATTGTTTTTGCCCCGCCTGCGCGTCACCGCTGGCGCTCTCGACCCGCCTGGAAGACAGCGGAGAAAAAGAGCGGCTGCGTTGCTCCGCCTGCGAATACACCCACTGGAACAACCCCACGCCTGTGCTCGCTGCCATTGTTGAGCTGGATGGCTTGGTGCTGCTGGCGCGCAACGCCGCCTGGGAGCACCGCATGATGGGTCTGATCACCGGTTTCATGGAGGCGGGTGAAACGCCGGAAGAGGGCATACGGCGTGAGATAGCGGAGGAAACCAGCCTGAACGTGAGCGCGCTCACGCTGGTCGGTGTGCACGATTTCCAGCGCATGAACCAGGTCATCATCACCTACCACGCACTGGCGCATGGTGAGGTGCGCCTCTCGCCCGAACTGGCCGAATACCGGTTGCTGCGTCCCGAGCAGGTGAGGTGCTGGCGCGCGGGGACCGGCCTGGCGCTGGCCGACTGGCTGCGTGGGCGAGGCCATGAACCGGTGTTCCTGGACGCGCCCAAGGCCCAAGGTGACTGATGCGCTACAGGGACCGTGATTGCACGCAGTCCCCGCAGGCGAACGGCCCGCTTAAAATCGCGTCCCACCGAAAAATAACACCATCACCATGCAAGCAGACAAAGAACTCGATGCCCGCGGACTCAATTGCCCATTGCCCATTCTGAAAGCCAAAAAAGCGCTGTCAGACATGCAGAGCGGCCAGACGCTGCGGGTGGTGTCCACCGACGCTGGCTCGGTGCGCGACTTTCAGGCCTTCGCCAAGCAGACCGGCAATGAGCTGGTCGAGCAGCACTCTCAGGCCAACGAACACACTTCGGTGCTCAAGCGCCGCTGACGCACTCAAAGGCGCGCGAGCTGCTCGCGCACCTTGATCAGCGTGGCACCGAAGTCGGCCAGGCGCTTTTTCTCTTGCTCGATCACCGCCGGCGGCGCTTTGACCACAAACGCTTCGTTGCTCAGCTTGCTGTTGGCCTTGGCGATCTCGCCTTCCAGCCGCGCGGCTTCTTTGCCCAGGCGAATCTTCTCTGCCGCCACATCGATTTCCATGAAGAGGCACAGGCGGGCTTCACCCACCACAGACACCGGAGCAGCCTGAGCAGAACTGGCCCATGCTGTTTCGTCGGTGAACACCTTCACCTCGCTCAGTTTGGCCAAACCTTGCAGCACGGGGCCCATGGTCTGCATGTACGCGGTGTCGCCCAGCACATACAGCGGCAGGCGTGTGGCGGGTGAGACGCTCATCTCACCGCGCAGGTTGCGACAGGCATCCACCAACGCCTTGAGTTTTGTGACGTGGGCGATCGACGCCTCATCGATCTTGTTGAGCTGGGCTTGCGGATAGCGCGTGATGCTGACCGACTCACCGGGCAGGCCGGCCACGGGCGCCACCTTTTGCCACAGCGCTTCGGTGATGAACGGGATCACGGGGTGCGCCAGGCGCAGGATGGCTTCCAGTGTGCGGATCAGCGTGCGGCGGGTGGCGCGCTGTTGCGAGGCGTCCCCGGTCTGGATCTGCACCTTGGCGATTTCCAGGTACCAGTCACAGAATTCGTTCCAGACGAAGTCGTAAATCGTGTTGGCGACGTTGTCGAGTCGGTACTCGGCGAAGCCTTTGGCCACCTCGGCCTCGGTCTTCTGCAGCAGAGACGAGATCCAGCGGTCGGCCTGGCTGAAGCGAAGGTAGCCGTGGAAAGGGCCGGCAGGGACCGACTGGCCGCTCACCGCATCCAGGCGAGCGGGTGCGCACTGTTCCTTGGTGTGGTCTTCCAGGCCACAGTCCTGCCCTTCGCAGTTCATCAGCGTGAAGCGGGTGGCGTTCCAAAGCTTGTTGCAGAAGTTGCGGTAGCCCTCGCAGCGCTTGCTGTCGAAGTTGATGCTGCGGCCCAGCGATGCGAGCGCGGCGAAGGTAAAACGCAGCGCGTCGGCGCCGTAGGCCGGTATGCCGTCGGGAAATTCTTTTTCGGTCTGCTTGCGCACCTTGGGCGCGGTCTCGGGCTTACGCAGGCCGGTGGTGCGTTTGTCGAGCAG
>JBLIJY010000190.1:0-5274 GCA_047636095.1 Hydrogenophaga sp.
GCAGCACCACTTGACCGCTGCGTGCCGGCGCATATTTCAGCGCGTTGGACAGCAGGTTGAGCACCACCTGGGTGAGGCGATCGGCATCGGCCCACACCGAACGCACCTGCGCCGGCAGCTCGATGGCCAACGCGACCCCTCGTTCCCGGTAGCTCTCGCGCATGGAGTCCGCCACCTGCTCGACCACCTCGCGCAAATCCACGGGCGTGCTGTGCCAGTCGGCTTGCCCCGCCTCGATTTTGGCCATGTCCAGCACTTGGTTGACCAAGCGACTCAGCCGCTCGGCCTCGGTCACGATGATGCCCAGAAATTGCTGGCGCTGGGCCAACGCCATGGTGTCATCGTCTCGCATCAATTCCGACAACGCCCTGATCGATGTCAAAGGCGTGCGCAACTCGTGTGTCACCGACGACATGAAATCGTCTTTCATGCGGTCCAGGCTCTGCAGCTTCTGGTTGGCCTCGCGCAGCTCGGCGGTAGTCAGTTCCAGCGACTGCGACTTTTCCTCCAGCGCGTGGGAATAGGTGCGCAGCTGCGAGGCTTCATCGAGAATGCGCAGCACGTCGTCCAGATCCAGCGCCTCTTCCTCTACCACCGAGGCCACCATCACCCGCGCCGAGGCGCTGCCTATCGCGCCGGCGAGCTGCGTTTCCACGAACTGCACCAGGCGCGCGTCGGCCGGAATGTCGTTCACATGGCTCAACCCCAGGCGCTGCGCGTAGTCGGTAAACAGGCGCTGCGCGGCCTGCGTACCCAGAAAGCGCCCGGCCAGTGGCAGCAGTGCCGACACCTGGGCCTTGCCCTGCCAGAACACCGGGTGTGTTTCCGATGTGCGTTTGAAGACATCGACAAACAACAGGGCCTGACTGGTCTCAGCCGCCGAGGGCGAGCGCCAGAGCGACACCCCGACGTAGCCTGCCAGGTTGGCCAGCAGGCTCCAAAACAGCGAGTGGGTCAGGCCATCGAGACCGGCCAGGCCCAGAAAAGCCTCGGGCTTGAGCAAGGCCAGGCCAAACAGCCCTTCGCGCAAAAAGCTGTCGTCCAGCCAGCCCGATTTGGCCAGCGAGGGCAGCATCAGCGTGTAAACCCAGAAGCCAAAACCGAGCAACAGCCCGGCCAGTGCCCCAGCGCGGGTGCCGCCGCGCCAGTACATGCCGCCCAGGATGGCAGGCGCAAATTGCGCCACCGCAGCGAAGCTGATCAGGCCAATGCTCACCAGCGCATAGGCTTCACCAGCCAGGCGGAAATACACGTAGCCCAGCAGCAAGATCGCGAGAATGGCGGTGCGCCGGATGCCCAGCAGCAAGCCGGTGAGATCGCCACTGCTGCGCGCACCCAAGCGCTTCATGCGCAGCAGCAGCGGCATGATCAGGTCGTTGCAGACCATGGTGGAGACGGCTGTGGCTTCGACGATCACCATGCCGGTGGCAGCCGAGAGCCCGCCCACAAAGGCCACCAGCGCCAGCACCGTGTGGCCCTCGGCCAGGGGCAGCGACAACACGAAATTCTCAGGATCCATGGGGCCTGGGCCAAAGTACAGCAAGCCGGCCAACGCGATCGGCAGCACAAACAGGTTGATCAGCAGCAAATACAGCGGGAACACCCAGACCGCGCGCTTGAGGTGGCGCTCGTCCACGTTCTCTACCACCATCACCTGAAACTGACGCGGCAGGAACAGCGCAGCGAAGAAGGCCAGTGCGGTCATGCCCGCCCACTGCACATAGGCAAACGACTGCCCTTGGCGAAAGCTCAGCAGCTCGCGCAGCGACGCCACCGAGCGCGCCTGCTCAAAAATCGCCGCTGGGCTGCTGAACAGCACAAAGCTCGCAAAAATGCCGACCGCCAGAAACGCCAGCAGCTTGACCACCGACTCGAACGCGATCGCCGCCACCATGCCCTCGTGGCGCTCGGTGCTGTTCAGATGGCGGGCACCAAACACCATGGTGAAGCCAGCCAGAAACAGCGCCACATACAGCGTGCTGTCGCGCCACCAGTCGGTGGCGATCGGTGCTGGTTGGCCCAGCGGCGAGGTCAGCACCGCGTAACCGCTGGCCACCGCTTTGAGCTGCAAGGCGATGTAGGGCACGATGCCCACCACCGTGATCAGCGTCACCAGGCCCGCCAGCGCTGGGCTCTTGCCATAACGGCTGGCGATCAGGTCGGCGATCGAGGTGATGCGGTAGGTTTTGGCGATGCGGATCATCTTGCGCACCACCATCCAGCCCAGCAGCATGGCCAGCATCGGCCCCAGATAGATCGGGAAGAACCACACGCCGGCGGTGGCAGCCCGGCCCACGCTGCCGAAATAGGTCCAGGCGGTGCAATACACCGCGATCGACAGCGCGTAAACCCAGGCACTTCCGATCACCGAGCGGCCGACGGCAGCGCGGCGGTCGCCCCAGTGGGCCACTGCGAACAGCAGCGCGAGGTAGGCGAATGAGACGCCAATGACCAGGGAAGCTGGCAACATGGTCGATGCGCCTGTGGCTGTGGCTGTGGCTGTGGCTGTGGCTGTGGCTCAATCCTCGGCAGCGCCTTGGCTGTCGTGGCCGCGCTCCATCAGCCAGGCCAAGAGAGCGATCAGCGTGGCCCAGATCAGAAACAGGGCGGTGGGAAACAGCGGCAAACCCCACAACATCGCATTGTGGTCCCACAGCGCGAGCAGCGGAAAATTGAACAAAGCCAGTGCGACGAAAAACAGCGCCACCAGCCGCTGAGCATTCAGGCCTTCGAACATGGTTGTCTCCTGCTCGGGTAGCGCAAAGCCGCCACACCCCTGGAAATCATTGTGCGCCCGTGCTTCCCAGACGGTTGCCCAGTCACCACGAAAAAAGGCAGGGGATCGCCCTGCCTTTTCTGTGCGTTCATTAGCGCCTTGAACCAGCGCTTTATTTCTGGGTGCTGGCCAGCAGTTGCCAGGTATCCACCACCGAATCCGGGTTCAGCGACATCGAGTGGATGCCTTCGTCGCGCAGCCACTGCGCAAAATCGGGGTGATCGCTCGGGCCTTGGCCGCAAATGCCCACGTACTTGCCCTCGGCCTTGCAGGCACCGATGGCCATTTTCAGCAAAGCTTTCACGGCAGGGTCGCGCTCATCGAAATCGTGCGCCAGCAACTCCAGGCCAGAGTCGCGGTCGAGGCCCAGGGTGAGCTGGGTCAGGTCGTTGGAGCCGATCGAGAAGCCATCGAAGTACTGCAGAAAGTCTTTGGCCAGCACCGCGTTGCTCGGGATCTCACACATCATGATGATCTTGAGTTCTTGCTCGCCGCGCTTGAGTCCCTTCTCGGCCAGCAGCTCGGTGACCTTCTTCGCCTGGGCCAGGGTGCGCACAAACGGCACCATCACCTGCACGTTGGTCAGGCCCATCTCTTCGCGCACCCGCTTGATGGCTTCGCACTCCATCGCAAACGCTTCGCGGAAGTCTTCACTGATGTAGCGCGCTGCGCCACGGAAACCCAACATCGGATTCTCTTCATCGGGCTCGTAGCGGCTGCCGCCGACCAGCTTGCGGTACTCGTTGGACTTGAAGTCCGACAGCCGCACGATGACCGGCTTGGGCCAGAAGGCCGCCGCGATGGTCGCCACACCCTCGGCCACCTTGTCGACATAGAAAGCACGCGGTGAGGCGTGGCCACGGGCCACCGACTCCACTGCCTTTTTCAGGTCGGTGTCGATGGCCGGGTAGTCCAGGATCGCCTTGGGATGCACACCAATGTTGTTGTTGATGATGAATTCCAGCCGCGCCAGACCCACGCCGGCGTTGGGGATCTGGCAGAAGTCGAACGCGAGCTGGGGGTTGCCCACGTTCATCATGATCTTCACGTCCACCTCGGGCATGGTGCCGCGCTGAACTTCGGTGATTTCGGTCTCCAGCAGCCCGTCGTAGATGTTGCCGGTATCGCCCTCGGCGCAGCTCACCGTCACCAGCGTGCCGTCTTTCAGTTTTTCGGTCGCGTCGCCACAGCCCACCACCGCCGGAATACCGAGCTCACGCGCGATGATGGCGGCATGGCAGGTGCGCCCGCCGCGGTTGGTGACGATCGCGCTGGCGCGCTTCATCACTGGCTCCCAGTTCGGGTCGGTCATGTCGGTCACCAGCACATCGCCGGGCTGCACCTGGTCCATCTCGCTGATGTCGGTGACCCGGCGCACCGGCCCTGTGCCCACCTTCTGACCGATGGCCCGGCCCGACACCAGCACCGCGCCTTTGCCCTTGAGTTTGTAGCGCACCTCGGTCTTGCCGATGCTCTGGCTCTTCACCGTCTCGGGGCGCGCCTGCAAGATGTAGAGCTGGCCGTCGGTGCCGTCTTTGCCCCACTCGATGTCCATCGCGCGGCCGTAATGCGCCTCGATCACCAGCGCGTAATGGGCGAGCTGCTCGACATCGGCGTCGGTCAGGCTGTAGCGGTTGCGCTGCTCCACCGGCACATCGACGGTCTTGACCAGCTTGCCTTTCAGCGCACCCTCAGCTGCCTTTTCCTCAGCACTGGTGAAGGTCATCTGGATCAGCTTGGAGCCCAAGTTGCGGCGGATCAACGCGCGCTTGCCCGCTTTCAGCATCGGCTTGTGCACATAAAACTCGTCGGGGTTCACCGCGCCCTGCACCACCGTCTCGCCCAGGCCGTAGCTGCTGGTGATGAATACCACATCTTCAAAGCCGCTCTCGGTGTCGATGGTGAACATCACACCCGCCGCACCCAGGTCGGAGCGCACCATGCGCTGCACGCCAGCAGAGAGCGCGACATCGGCGTGGGCAAAGCCCTTGTGCACCCGGTAGCTGATGGCGCGGTCGTTGTACAGAGATGCGAACACCTCGCGCGTTTTGTGCAGCACCTCCTCGATACCGTGCACGTTCAAAAAGGTTTCCTGCTGACCGGCGAACGACGCATCGGGCAGGTCTTCGGCGGTCGCCGACGAGCGCACCGCAAACGTGGCGTGGTCGTTGCTATTCACCAGCGTGGTGAACGCGGTGCGGATCGACTGCTCCAGATCGGATGGGAACGGCTGTTGCTCGACCATGGCCCGGATCTCGGCACCAGCCCTGGCCAGCTCGCGCACGTCTTCAATGTCCAGCGCATCCAACCGCGCGTTGATGCGATCGGTCAGCCCCTCGAACTTCAAGAACTCGCGAAACGCGTGCGCGGTAGTGGCAAAGCCGGTGGGCACCTTCACGCCGCTGGGCAGCTGCGAAATCATTTCGCCGAGGCTGGCGTTTTTGCCGCCAACGGTGTCAACGTCGGTCATGCGCAGGTGCTCGAAAGGCACGACCAGA
>JBLIJY010000191.1:0-5257 GCA_047636095.1 Hydrogenophaga sp.
ATGTGATCGCGCCAGACCCCACCGCTTGATTCCTTTGTCTTTGTCTGTGTGTTTTTGCTGGCCTGCCAGGCGGGGGCGAGTGGGGCGAGACCCGGCAAGCCACAATCACTCCGCTGTATCGCCAACGAGCAAAGGTGAATGACCCCATGACAAAACCCGATCTCAACAACCCCCGCGCCCTGCTGCGCCACCTGTTCGACATCGCGGTGCAACGCGCCCTGCCGCTGCACAACACCGCCGCCCACCTGCCGCCACCGCCCCAAGGGCGCACCGTGGTGCTGGGCGCTGGCAAGGCCGGTGGCGCCATGGCGCACGCGGTGGAAGCGCTGTGGCCGGCCGAGGCGCCGCTCTCGGGCTTGGTGGTCACGCGTTACCACCACACGCCACCGCGCCCCGATGGTGTGAAGCCGCGCATCGAGGTGGTGGAAGCCGCGCACCCGGTGCCCGATGCGGCGGGGCTGGCCGCTGCGCAGCGCATCTTGCAACTCGCGCAAGGGTTGACGAAAGACGACCTCGTGTTGTGCCTGATCTCGGGCGGTGGCTCGTCGTTGCTCACGCTGCCGTGCGACGGCCTCACGCTGCAAGACAAGCAGCGCATCAACCACCAACTGCTGGAGAGTGGCGCCAACATTTTGGAAATGAACACAGTGCGCAAGCACCTCTCGCGCATCAAGGGTGGGCGTCTCGCAGCCGTCTGCGCACCGGCGCAGGTGGTCACGATCACCATCAGCGACGTGCCAGGGGACGACGTGAGCGTGATCGCCAGCGGTCCCACCGTGGCCGACGCCTCCACCTGCGCCGAGGCGCTGGAGGTTTTGCACCGCTACGGCATCGAGGTGCCCGCGGCGGTACGCGCGCTGCTGGAGAGCGGCGCGCTGGAAACCCCCAAGCCGGGTGACGCCTGCTTCACCGGCCACACCACGCACTTGATCGCCACGCCGCAGCAGAGCCTGGACGCCGCCGCCGATGCCGCGCGCGCGCTCGGGCTCAATGCCTATGTGCTCAGCGACGAAATGGAGGGTGAGTCGCGCGAGGTGGGCAAGGTGCACGCGGCGCTGGCGCGCTCCACCGTGCTCGGGCGCAGCAGTTTCCAGAAACCCTGTGTGATCTTGAGTGGCGGCGAAACCACCGTCACCATCAAGCCGCGCGTCCAAGGCCAGCCCAAGGGCCGGGGCGGGCGTGCCGGGGAGTTCTGCATGGGCCTGGCACAGGCGCTGAACGGCGTGCCCGGTGTGTGGGCGCTGGCGGCCGACACCGACGGCATCGACGGCGTGGAAGACAACGCGGGCGCGCTGGTCGTGCCCGACACGCTGTCGCGCGCCAGCCACCAAGGGCTCAAGCTCACCGATCACCTGGCCCGCAACGACGCCTACACGTTCTTTGAAGCGCTGGGTGATCTGGTCGTCAGCGGCCCCACCCACACCAACGTGAACGACTTTCGCGCCGTGCTCATCGTCTGAGCGCAGTCATCCCTTCGATGGCCGCCAGCGCGTGGGCTGGGCCGAACACCGGCGTCAACACGCGCACCAGCCGCCCCCGCACCAGCCGGCTTTGTTCTGCCCACCTCTGTCGGACAACACTGGCGTGATTTAGGAGACTTGTCCGACACCGAGGTGGGCGGCCATGGTGCATGCTGTGGATTCGATTTCCACTGACGCGCTGTCAGACCTCACGCGCACAAACAGGCTGGCCTTGCCTGGGCGGTGGTGGAGAAGCTTTTGCAAACACCATGTAGCGCACAAGCTGGGTCCCAAAGGCGATGCCCCATGTCAACAGTCAGCATCCCCGCCATCGGAAGTGCCTGCCCAAGTCTCGCGCCTGCACCCCTTGCCGAACCCAGCCGCTGGGTCCGGTTTGCCGGTTGAACACGCGCGACCAGCGAGAAAAACAGCCATGGCATCACCGCGTTGGGACAAATGGACCACGAGCCGAGTCATTGGGCCCCTGGCCATCTTGCTGGCCTTGCTGGTGTTGGTCGTCAGCGAACTGGGTCACCAGCAACTCACGTCGCTCAACATGGAACGCGAGGCGAGCGTGAAAGCGCAGCTCACGATGGGTCGCTTGCGGCGCACCTTGTTGTCCATGGAAAGCGCCACCCGGGGCTACATGGTCATTGGTCGTGCCGAGTATCTGGAGCCCTACCGTCAGCAAGCACCGGTCCTGGAGGCCACCTTGAAGACGGCGGAGGCGCTGTCTCGCGATGAACTTCTGTCCCAACCCGTCTTGGCTCAAGTGGTCGAAATGTCCAGGCGAAAGCAGTTCGAGATGCAAGAGATGATTCGCCTCTTCCAGTCGGGCGACCGGATCGGCGCCATGATGCTGCTGGAAACGGACGTGGGTGAGAGATTGATGACCGAGATCAGCGACCTGGTTGATCAGGTCATCAACCAGGAAGCGGCCAAGTTTTCGCTGGCGGGCGAGGTGGGCGCAAGCTCCGCTGCTGTCAGCCGGCGGCTGATCTGGGTGCTCGTTCTGGCATCGCTGGTGGGTGCGGGCTTGTTGATGCGCCTGGGCAGGGCGCGTGAGCGCGATCGACTTTTGCATATGTCGCAACTGCGCTCAGAGCGCGATCGGTTGGAAGAGGAGGTGACACGCCGCACGGGTGAGACGGTGGCCCTTGCTTTGCACATGGAGCGCGTGCGCGAAGACGAGCGGGGCCGTCTTGCACGGGAACTGCACGACGAGCTGGGTGGGCTGATGACCGCTGCGAAACTCGATGTGGTGCGCATTCGAAAGCGGCTGCCTGTGACCGGTTCAGGGCAGGACTTGCTGTTGCACCTCAGCCAATCCCTCGATGCGGGCATTTCTTTGAAGCGCCGCATCATCGAAGACCTCCGGCCGTCTTCGCTGGCGAACCTGGGTCTCAAAGCCACTTTGCTGATCCAGTGCAAAGAACTCGCTCAGCGAGCCGAAATCCAGGTGTCCACCGACCTTGCAGACATCAAGTTGCCTGACGACCATGAGCTGACTGTGTACAGAATTGTGCAGGAGGCGCTCACCAATGCGGCGAAGTACGCAGGGGCCACCCATGTGTGGGTCAGCATGCTTCCCATCGATCTCGGTTTGGAGATTCGAGTGGTCGACGATGGCAAGGGCTTTGACCCACAAGTTGTCGAGTCTGCAGGCGGTCGCGGACTCCAGGGGATGCGATTTCGTGTGAAAGCCTGCGGTGGCGACCTCCAGATCCGGTCCACCCCTGACCATGGCACTTGCGTGGTGGCCACGCTTCCCTTGCAGCCCTCTGCGCCAACGGGCGTGACGCCAGCGCAGCCGGGGGTCTGATGTGGGAATGGTCGTGCCGGTAATGCGGCGGTCTCGGTTCAGTCGGCGCCCTGATCGCCCAGTTCCGCACTTCGATGTATCGCGACCTGTTGGCCCAGCGTTGAGGAATCGAACTTGGCGAGATAGGGGAAAAGCTTCTCTTCTTCCATCGCGAAGTAAGCCCGCAAAAGCGTGGCCAGCGTCTGCATGTCAGCATCGGCCGACGTGTTCTGCGCCCCGTTGGCCGCCACCAGCTCCAGTTGTTGGCAAAGAAGCTGGTGGTCTTTCTGAGCTGCTTGAAGCAACTCGGGCGCCACACTTCGTGCCAACAACGGGTAGACGATCTCCTCGTTAACACCATGAAGCGCATTGAACAGTGCACCAATGCGTGCGATCAGTCCCTGGCGGTCAGCAAAATTGCCCGATTGGTGCGCAATCAGGTCGAACTGATTCAGCAGCTGACCAATCTTCTTGTGATCACTTCTCAGCAGTTCCAAGGCCGAGGCGCAGCTTCCTGTTCCTGCCTGCGTTAACGTACCGCTCATTTCATTGCGATGCAACGTGAAGCACAGGATGCCGCATGAGCGACTCGGCTGATGGGGAATGGGTCTGATCATGAATGCCGCCCACTTGTCCCGAGTCTGCAAAGATCGGCGATGCAGGGTGGTGAGCTTCTACACGCCACTGGGCGATCCAAGCGACCAAAAGCGTGAGCGTCGGCGCCTCGCCGGCCGGCACCACGCCCACGCTGCGTCGGCCGCAGGACCAAAGAAATGCCATGAAATTTTCATCTCCAACGGGCGAGCAGGGCTTGCCCGCATGAAAGGCTGTCCGGCCCAGTTCCCTGGCCAGCAGCAGCTGATCTGTGGACTTCAATTTTTTTCTCCTCAAGCATTATGTGGTTTGCTTAACAGCAGCCGGATCACAGCCGGGAAAAAAATGTACCATAAGACGTATGTATTTTGTCCAAAAAGTCAAAAATTTCTAATTTTATTGATACTTTTTGTATACAAAAAGAATCCCCCCAGAGAGGCCAAGTTCGGCGTTGGTCAAGGGGCTTTACCCAACTTTTAACGAACGGCGCTGGATGCCGCTGGACATTGGGTGGCACAGGGTTGGAGACCCATGGCCGACTGGCCAAGGGCGCTGAAGGCAGGCCTCTCGGGTGTTGAAAATGCCGTCGTTCCGAGTGGTCTCGAACCTCATCGACTGGCAGCGGGCGCGCTGCAGGGTTCAAGCTCACGCTCCAATGCCGGCCGTGCTTTCGGGCGATCACATCGGGCACCACATAGTCGACATGTTGGCTGCCCAATCGCCAGCCCGGTCGCGGATCCAGCCTGCGAATGGCGTCGCAGATGGCTTGAATCTGTGGCGGCGGTGCGTCAAGCAGTCGGCGCAGCCGGGCGACATCGCGCGCTGCCAGCGCACTGAGGTGCTCGCCCGCGATCGTCGTCGCCAGCGCCCGCTGCACGGGGCACACCAGCGCCGGCAATTGCAGCGACAAACATTCTTGGACGCCGCGCGCGCCAATGCCCAGCGGGTCCAGTGCCTGTACACGGCGCAAGGCAATGCGCCGCTCGGCTTCATTGGGCGCCGGATCAAGATCCATGCCCTCGAACACCTCGTCCAGAGGCAAACGCAGGTAGCCGTCGTCGTCGAGTGAAGCCGCCAACACACAGGCCAGCACCATATCGCGCGTGGGCAGTGGAATGAGGTAGAGCTGAGCGCACAGATGGGCCGAAGCGATATGTCGACAGGCGCTTGGGCCAGCAGTTCCCTCCATGTCCGCGGCCAGCCGTAGCCGCCGCGCGTCTGGGCGTGGATGGCCTTGATGCGCACCAGCAGCGCATCGTCGCTGAGGTGGCGGCGCTGGCAACCTTGGCAAACCCGGCTGGCACGGCCAAGGAAGTGCTCGTGCTAGCCAGCCACGCTGACCTGCAGCACCCGGCACTGCACCGAGATCGGCCACACGCGCCGGTGGCGCTCGATGAAGGCG
>JBLIJY010000192.1:0-5238 GCA_047636095.1 Hydrogenophaga sp.
CCATCCGGATGCGCTTGGATGGGCGCTGCTGTGGGCGTGCCACCCAATGGCCAAATGCCCGTTGGCGCACACCAGCGCAGCAACGATTCGATCCCACTGTGTTCTTGCAAGCGCTGACAGGCCGCTCACCAGCATCCGCCACGATGCACCGAAACTTGCCCACACAGGCTGTGCCCTAAGCTGTGGATAACTTCATGAGCAACACCCGCAGCCCGCGCCGATGCTGGCCTGCAACAGGATGCCTAAATAGTGTGCACACCAGCGAAAAGTCGATCACCAACGAGGCTGGCTGACGTGCCTCTGCGGATGGGGCTGGTCAAACCTACAGCCCAGCCGTGCTGCGACGTGATCGATCCAGCGGCTTGGAGGCAGGGATTCAGGCAGCGCGCTGGCGTTTTTCTTCGATGCGCGTCAGCAGCGCGTGCCACGAGGTGGCGAAGGCATCGGCGCCTTCGCGCTGCAAGCGGGCAGCCAAGGCTGTGTCGTCAACGCCCTCGCGCCAAAATTCCTCCATCACCCTCTCGGCGTAGCCTCCATCGGCTGGCAACGCCGCGTCCACATGGCCGTGGTTGGCGAAGGCCTGAAAGGTCTTTTCAGTGAGTGTAATGATGGTGTCGGGCGCTGCCAGCGCTTGCACATACAGCGTGTCGGGCGCGGCTGGGTCCTTGGTGCCGGTGCTGGCCCACAGCAGCCGCTGCGCCCGGGCGCCGGCGTCAGCCAGCTTGCGCCAGCGGGGGGACGCGAGCAGGTCGCGGTAGGCCTTGTAGGTGCGCATCGCGATCGCAATGCCCAAGCGGTTGTGGAATGCCGGCGCCACTTCTTGCTTTACCCCCACATCCCAGCGGCTGATGAACAGCGAGGCTACCGAGGTGATGTTCGGGTCCAGCCCAGCTTCAATGCGGCGCTCGATACCGCGCAGGTAGGCCTCGGCAGCGCAGAGGTAGTGTTCGCGTGAAAAGAGCAGGGTGACGTTGACGTGCACCCCGTTGAAAATCGATTCCTCAATGGCCTGTGCGCCGGCTGCCGTGCCGGGGATTTTGATGAACAGGTTGGGCCGGTTCGCAGCCTCGTGCAGCTGGGCGGCAGCCTGGATCGTCTGTGCGGCGTCGTTGGCGAGCAAAGGCGACACCTCCAGCGAGACCCAACCGTCGATCCCATCGGTGGCGTCGAAAACGGGGCGAAACAGGCTTGCCGCGGCTTTCAGGTCTTCCAGCGCGAGCGCGAAGAATGTCTCCTCGGCGGTTTTGCCCTCGCGCATCAGGCGCGCAATGCCCTCGTCGTATCGGTGGCCTTGGCCGATCGCGTGTTCGAAAATGGTCGGGTTCGAGGTCAGCCCGGTCACGGAAAATTCGGCGATGTAGCGCGCCAGCGTACCCATCTCCAGCATGTTGCGGCTGATGTTGTCGATCCACAGGCTTTGGCCCAGATCGTGCAGTTTTCGGGTGCGGGTGTTGGTGCGGGTTTTCATGGTGTCTCCAGGATCACATGCGCTGCGTGGGCGGGCCGCTGCGTCAGCGGCGAAAAACAGAACGCGGCCAGTTCGGCCTTCATTGGGCGAGACCTGCGCTCGATGGTGGGGGCTGGGTGGTCGGCTCGTGCCAGCCGCCGTCGCTGGCGAGCAGCGCATCGGCCTCGGCCGGCCCCCAGCTGCCTGGCTCATAAGGCAGCGCGGCGCTGTGCTCGTCCAGCACCAGCTCGACCACGGCCCAGGCGGCCATCACCGCGTCTTCGCCGGCGAACAGCGCGCCGTCGCCAGCCATCGCGTCGCCGAGCAGGCGTTCGTAGGGGGCCATCTCGCTCGATGGCGCCTTGCTCCCGTCCGCGCCCAGGTACAGCTCGCGCTGAACACCCACAAATTCTTTGCCTGGGCGTTTGATGCGCGCTGCCAGGGCGATCGCGGCCTCGGGCTGCAAACGAAAGCGCACATAGTTGGCGCGGCCACTGGCCGGTCCCGCATCGTCAAACAGCCGCTGTGGCGGTGGCCGCAGCTGCACCTGCACCTCGACCACCGAGGCTGGCAGCCGCTTGCCAGCCCGCACGTACCAGGGCACACCGGCCCAACGCCAAGAATCGATGGTCAGGCGCAGCGCGCAGAAAGTCTCCACGTCGGAGTCGGACGCCACCCCTTTTTCATCGCGGTAGCCGGTGTATTGGCCGCGCACCAAATCGGCGGGTTGCAGCGGCAGCATCGCGCGCAGCACGCTGGCCTTGGCGCTGTGCACCGCCTCGAAGCTCTGAAACGCGGGTGGTTCCATCGCCAGCAACGCAATCACCTGGAACAGGTGGTTTTCGATCACATCGCGCAGACAACCGGCGCTCTCGTAAAAAGCGCCGCGTGAGCCGACCCCGAAGTCCTCGGCCAGCGTCACCTGCACGCTGGCGACGTGGTGGCGGTTCCAGACTGGTTCGAGAAACGAATTGGCGAAGCGAAAATAAAGAAGGTTCATGATCGCCTCCTTGCCCAGGTAGTGGTCGATGCGAAAGATCGATACCTCGGGAAACACCGCTTGTGTCACCGCGTTCAGTTCCCGGGCCGAGGCCAGATCGCGGCCGAAAGGTTTTTCGACGATGACGCGGGCGTCCATCGTCAGGCCCGCCAGTCCCGCTTGGTCCAGGCTCTGGATCACGGTGGCGAACAGCGAGGGCGGGATGGCCAGGTAGAAGACTGGTCTGGTCGCCTCACCGAGCGCCGCTTTCAATGCGTTGAAGGTGCTGGCGTTGTTGTAGTTGCCACTGACGTAGCGCATCAGCGAGAGCAGCTTGTCGAACGCGGCGCAGTCGTCGATACCGCCTGGCTGGTCTTCATGCAGCAAGCTGTCGCGGACCCGTGCATGCCACTCACCCACGCTCCAGTTGGACGATGCGACGCCGATCACCGGCACCGCCAAGTGGCCTTTCTTCACCATTGCATAAAGCGCAGGGATGATTTTTTTGCAGGCCAGGTCGCCGGTGAATCCAAATACCACCAAGGCGTCGGCGGGCGGCCTCTGTGTGATCTCGCCGGTGGGCTCAGCCATAGTCACTGGGTACCCTGTGGGTTGCGCCCGTTCCTGCCAAGCAGGAGGAGGTGCCTTCCGGTACGCGGGGGATGCTCATGGTGCCTCCTTCGCAGATTTTTCAAAGTGACCACCGAACGCGTGGCGCATGGCTGAGAGCACCTGGTTGGCAAAGTCCGCTTCGCCGCGCGAAGCGAAGCGCTCGAACAGGGCGGCGCTTAACACCGGCGTCGGCACGCCCTCGTCGATCGCCGCCTGCAGCGTCCAGCGGCCTTCGCCCGAATCGGACACGCGACCGTCGAAAGCATCGAGTTGCGGGTCTTGCAGCAGCGCGCCAGCGGTGAGATCGAGCAGCCAGGAGCCGATCACGCTGCCGCGCCGCCAGACCTCGGTGATCTCGGACAGGTTCATGTCAAAGCGGTAAAACTCGGGATCGCGCAGCGGTGTGGTCTCGGCATCAAGGGTCTGCTTTTGCAGGCCCACGTTGGCGTGGTGCAAAACATTCAGACCTTCAGCGTAGGCCGCCATCAGGCCGTACTCGATGCCGTTGTGAACCATCTTGACGAAGTGGCCCGCGCCCGACGGGCCGCAGTGCAGGAAGCCCTGCTCAGCCGGTGCGTGCGCGCCGCTGCGCCCCGGTGTTCGTGCGGCCGATCCCGCACCCGGCGCCAGGGCCAAGAAAATCGGCGTCAGATGGTCAGCGATGGGTTTTTCGCCGCCGATCATCAGGCAGTAGCCACGATCCGCGCCCGCCACGCCGCCGCTGGTGCCCACGTCCACATGGTGCAGCCCCAAGGCGCTGAGCTGCTGGGCGCGGCGAACGTCATCTCGGTAATGCGAGTTGCCGCCATCGATCACGATGTCGTCCGAATCCAAATGGGGCACCAGCTGCGCCAGCACCGCGTCCACCGCGCCTGCAGGCACCATCAGCCAGACCGCACGCGGCCGGGTCATCTTGGCCACCAGCGCCTTCAACGACGCCGCGCCCACCGCCCCTTGCGCACTCAAGCTGGCGAGCACATCGGCCCGCGTGTCATACACGACGCAGGCATGGCCCACTTGCATCAGGCGTCGCGCCATATTTGAGCCCATGCGTCCCAGTCCGACCATTCCAATTTGCATGTGTTGTTCCGTTGTTGATGGGGCTGCTCATGCCCTAGCGCGTCAACCCGCAGGCGCTGCGGCGCGGACGTGGCCGAGGTGAGCGCACCAACAGGGTGGTGAACGCGTTCCCCGTAGCGTGCGCCAGATGCGCGACGTAGTCCGTGCGCTATCGCACAGACGCTGGTTGATGCCGGGCTGACAGTCGCGTTACATCGCTGGCGCCGCCGTGGTTGCCACCGACCAAGCCTGTGAGCTTTCCCCCGACGCGTTGCCTGGGATTCAGGCAGCTGCAACCCAAGGCGTGCCTTGCCTAGCTTCAACCAGCTTAGCCACCAGACCGAAGACCCCGCCCTCTTGAGAGATGTGGGCCGAACAAGACAGAGTGAGTCAGCGTGCCGATCAAAAGAAAATTGAGGTTGTGGGACGTCATGACGTCTCGCGTTGGGTTGGTCGTGCTGACCGTGCTGGCCACGCTGGCGGCCGTGTTGTTGGCGCAGAACTGGACCGGCGCCGAGAAAAAGATCGAGCAGCAACTGCCGCGCCTGTACGAGAGTGACGACGGCGATTTCAGGCGCTCGCGCAGCTCCTTGCTCGGGCCGCAGATTGTCGAGGGCAACAAGGTCGAGACGCTGCTCAACGGCGACCAGATCTTCCCCTCGATGCTGGCTGCGATCCGTTCAGCCCAGTCAACGATCACTTTTGAGACCTACATCTACTGGTCAGGCAGCATCGGCCGCCAATTCGTCGACGCGCTCAGCGAACGTGCGCTCGCCGGGGTGCGCGTGCATGTGCTGCTCGACTGGGTCGGTAGCCTGAAGATGGAACAGATCTTGGTCGACGAGATGACGCAGGCGGCATTGAGGTTGAGCGCTTCCACGAGCCGCACTGGGCCAACCTGGACAAGCTCAACAACCGAACCCATCGCAAGCTGCTGATCGTCGACGGCCGCATCGGCTTCACCGGTGGCGTTGGCATCGCTGACCATTGGCGCGGGCAGGCCCGCAATCCGCAAGAGTGGCGCGACAACCACTTTCGTATCGAGGGCCCGGTGGTGGCGCAGATGCAGGCGGTCTTCCTCGACAGCTGGATGCGCGCAACCGGCGCTTTGCTGCATGGCGAGGCGTATTTTCCGGCGCTC
>JBLIJY010000193.1:0-5205 GCA_047636095.1 Hydrogenophaga sp.
CAGAAGCTGGCCCATCTGCTGGACAGCAGGCTAGGGCGGCTGCACGACCACCGCGAAAAGACATCTGGCCTGCCCTTGTCCGGGACGGACCCCAAGAACTGGAGTGACAGCCCCGTGGAGTGACCGCTTTGACCGTCGGCGCGGGGCGAGCTCAAGTCATGGGCGGCTGGTATTCACGCCGGGACTGGTTTTTTTGGCTTGGCATCGTGTGATCGATATTCCCAAGTCTCAGCCGTGACGAGCATGCCGCGATGAAGTCCGAGGTGCGATGCGCGCAGTCGCTCGCCAAACGCAGCATGCCTGCGTTGGTCCAGCCAGCGTTCGTTCACCACCAGACCAAGGAGATTTTGATGAACAGTGAACAGCACGAACACAAGCCCGCAGATGCCGGCGCCAACGCAAACTCAGGCGGCGCGTCGGATCACGAGGATTTGTATGACCGATACGCCCAGCGTGCGAGCGAACTCTTTCAAGCTGGCCAGGACAAGAGTCGCGAAGCGATGGAAAAAGCCATGGACGCAGCGCGGCAGCAGTTTTCGGCAGCCAGCGGGTTTTCTGCCGAACAGGGAGAGAATTTCAAGGAATACATGCGACGCGATCTGGCGCAGACGGAGCGGGACATGCGCGCCGTGAGCCAGGGAACCACGGAGCACCTGCACCCAGCGCGCTTGGGAGCGGGTGCGCTGTCGTCTCTTGCGCGCATGCTGGAAGCCGCTGGTTCAGCCATGCAATCGTGGTCGCGCAAGGCGGAGGACGCCTTGCACTTCGGCACCGGAGACATCACTACCGCTGGCACCATGACTTGCGTTCAATGTGGCGAGACCTTGCAACTCAAGCGCACCAGCCGCATCCCGCCTTGCCCGTCATGCAGCGGGACGCAGTTTCGCAAGGGCTATTGATGTGATCGACCGCCGAAACCCGCTTGGGCGCTGCGTGACCAGTCTGACAGCCAACAGCATTCAGGACAAGCTGTTGACGTCGATGAAGGACTGACCCATGGCGCAGCGCAGAAGCTGGCGCATCTGCTGGCCAGCACGCTCGGGCACTTGTACGACCACCGCGAAATGACGCCTGGCTTGCCCATGTCCGGCGGAACCTGCGCGGCCCTGACGACCAGCCGCCGCTCGACCATCGGCGGCACCTGCACACCGTGACACCCCCCGACTTGCTGGCAGCAGGCTGGGGCCTCGTCAAAGAGGTGGCGACTTCCTGGCTAGAAGACTATGTGCCGAGCATGGGTGCAGCGCTGGCCTTCTACACCCTGTTTTCGCTGGCGCCGCTGCTGCTGATCGTGGTGTCGGTCGCCGGGCTGGTGTTTGGTGAAGACGCTGCCCGAGGTGAGATCCAGGCCCAGTTGCAGGACCTCATGGGCGAGCAGGGCGCAGGCGCGGTGCAAGGCTTGCTAGCCAGCGTGCGTGAGCCGGCCGAGGGGCTGACGGCCACGGCGGTGGGGCCGGTGCTGCTGTTCGTTGGCGCGACCACCGTGTTTGCCGAGTTGCAGAACGCGCTCGACCGGATCTGGCGGGTACCCGGGCGGCTGCGCAAGAGCGGCTGGATTTCGCTCGTGCGTGCCCGCCTGATGGCGTTCGGCATGATCCTCGCGGTGGGTTTCTTGCTCACCGTGTCGCTGGTCGCCAGTGCGATGCTCGCTGCCGTGAGTCGTCGCGTGGACCCTCTCTTCGGCCCCTGGCAAACCGTGCTCGAAGTGGGCAATGCCTTGGGTGGGTTTCTGCTCGTGGCCTTCATGTTTGGCTTGATCTACAGGTTCATGCCGCGCCATCGGATCGCGAGCCGGGCAGCGCGGGCTGACGCGTTCTGATCGGGGGACTCGGTGGCGCCAGAGACGGGCGTGGCCCCACTCGCCTGAGCTGCATTACTTCGCCAGTTGCCTGCGAATGGCCTGCAGCTCCCGCTTGCGCGCTGCGCTCACCACGGGGTAGCTCATTTTCAAGTCTTCCAGTGCCTTGAGCACGATTTGGGACACGATCAGGCGTGCGTTTTTCTTGTTGTCGGCGGGCACGATGAACCAGGGCGAGTCTGCCGTGCTGGTGGCGCTCAGCGCGTGGCCATAGGCTTGCATGTAGGCGTCCCAGTATTCACGCTCGGCGATGTCGGCGGCGCTGAACTTCCAGTTCTTGTCGGGTTCGTCGATGCGCGCCAGCAGGCGCTGGCGCTGCTCATCTTTCGACAGGTGCAGGAACACCTTGATGATGCGCGTGCCGTTGGCGTGCAGGTGCCGCTCCAGGTCGACGATGGAGCGGTAGCGGCCGTGCCACACCGATTCGTCGTCCGCAGGGTCGGGCAGGCGTTCGGCGTCCAGCAGGCTGCGGTGCACGCGAACGATCAGCACCTCTTCGTAGTACGAGCGGTTGAAGATGCCGATGCGCCCGCGCTCGGGCAAATCGCGCGTGGTGCGCCAGAGAAAATCGTGCTTTAGCTCGCGCGCGCTCGGGTGCTGGAAGCTGAACACCTGGCAGCCTTGCGGGTTTACGCCCGACATCACGTGGCGGATGGCGCCGTCCTTGCCGGCGGTGTCCATGGCCTGGAACACCAGCAGCAAGGCGTGGCGGTTCGACGCGTAGAGCAGGCGCTGCTGGTCGCTCAACGCGTCGACCTGGTCTTCCAACAGTTTGCGGTACTTCTTCTTTGACTTGCAAATGGGTTTGACGTTGGTTGTCCAGAGGCCCAGATCGACTTTGGTGGCCTCGGGAACGCGGAAGGTGTCGGTATCGATTTTCATGGGCTTGCCTGGTTGGAGGGTTGCATCAGCGCCGCGTCCACCGTGGCCTGCGCCTCGGTCAGGATGCGCTGGAGGTGGTCACGGCCCTGGAAGCTCTCGGCATAAATTTTGTAGATGTCCTCGGTGCCCGAGGGCCGCGCCGCGTACCAGCCGCTCTTTGCCACCACCTTGATGCCGCCGATGGGTGCACCGTTGCCGGGCGCATGGCTGAGCACGCTGGTGATCTTCTCGCCGGCGAGTTCGGTTGCGGTGATGGCGCTTGGCGACAGCGCAGCCAGCCGTTTTTTTTGCTCGACGGTCGCCACTGCTTCGATGCGGTCTGCGACCGGCAGGCCCAGGCCGCCGGCGAGTTCAAGGTAGAGCGCGCCCGGGTCTCGCCCGCAGCGCGCGGTGATTTCGGCCGCGAGCAGGCCAGCGATGAGACCGTCTTTGTCGGTGGTCCAGGCCGTGCCGTCGCGCCGCAGAAAAGCCGCACCCGCGCTTTCCTCGCCGGCAAAGCCCAGGCTGCTGTCCAGCAGCCCCGGCGAGAACCACTTGAAGCCGACCGGCACCTCTAAGCATGGGCGACCGAGTTGCGCCGCGACGCGGTCGATCAACTGCGTGCTGACCACGGTCTTGCCGATGTCGGCGCTCGCGGGCCACTGCGGCCGTTGCCGGAACAGATAGTCGATCGCCACCGCAAGAAAGTGGTTTGGCGGCAGCAGCCCGGCGCTGGGGGTCACGATGCCGTAGCGGTCGTGGTCGGTGTCGCAGGCCAGGGCGATGTCGAAATGGTCCTTGATCGCGATCAGCCGCTGCATCGCATAGCGTGAGGATGGGTCCATGCGGATCTGGCCGTCCCAGTCCAGCGTCATGAAGCCGAAGCGCGGGTCGACCGCTTCACTGGTCACCGTCAGGTCGATCTTCCAGCGTTCGGCAATCGCGGTCCAGTAGTACACACCGGCGCCACCAAGCGGATCGACGCCGATGCGGACCTGGGCATCGCGGATGGCCGCCATGTCGATCACGTGATCGAGGTCCTCGACGTAGTTGCCCAGGAAGTCGTGGTGGTGCGTGGTGGTGGCACGCAGGGCCTGGGCATGGGGCACGCGCCTAACGCCTTCCAGCGCGTATTCAAGCAATGTGTTCGCCGCCGCCTGGATCGCGTCGGTCACCGCCTGGCCAGCGGGCCCACCGTGCGGCGGGTTGTATTTGAAGCCGCCGTCGCGCGGCGGGTTGTGCGACGGCGTGATCACGATGCCGTCCGCCACCGTGCCGGTACCACCTCGATTGTGCTTGACGATGGCGTGCGAGATGGCGGGTGTGGGCGTGAACGGGCTGCCTGAGGCGAGCACCACATCCACACCATTGGCGGCCAGCACTTCGAGTGACGTGGCGCAGGCGGGTGCCGACAGCGCGTGGGTGTCGATCCCCAGGAACAGCGGCCCGGTGATGCCCTGGCCCTTGCGGTGGTCGCAGATGGCCTGCGTGATGGCCAGCACATGCCACTCGTTGAACGAGACATCGAAGGCCGAGCCGCGGTGCCCCGACGTGCCGAAGGCCACGCGCTGCGCCGGCACGGTCGGGTCCGGGCGTTCCGAGAAATACGTCGCCAGCAGCTTGTCGACGTCGATAAGTACCGACGCTGAAGCGGGCTGGCCGGCGAGCGGGCTGGTGCAGGTGCTCACGATCCGGGGCTTGGGCGGGGCCCTGTGTGGGCCGCAACCCCGTGCTCTGGCATCTCTCGACCCGGCATCTGTGTTCTCCTGTGTTGGCGACGGAAAGGCCCGTAGACCCCATGTCGGCGAATTAAAACGGTGAGCAAGCTGAAGTTCCTGCGAGCTGCCAACCCGCACTGCAGACCGATCGGACCGGGCGTGCAGCCGACAGTCACGCTACACGCCGTGCCGGCGCCCGCGGTTCAGGTGCTCAGCACCTTCCCCTGCGAGCATGGGCGGCAGAAGGGCGCCGGCTGCAACGCGCGAAAGACCGGCACAGCGCAGCGCTACCTGCGTGCAGCAGCGTCGCTTTGTCGTTGCGCAGTCGCAATGGCTGACGTTCCGGCTGTCAACCGGAACCCGATGCGCAACGGCCCTACGCGGTTCAGTTGATCATCTCGACGCGCTCGCTCTTTTCGATGACCAAACCTGCTTTGCTGAAATCGACATCGAACACCTTATTTTTGCTGGCGCTACCGACGACACCATAGGTCCAGGACCGCCCGGGTTCAGTCATGTACTTGACGTTGTGCGCCGGGCGGCCAAGAAGGCTCATCACCTGCGCTCGGGTCATACCGACCTTGACCGCGTCCTGCTGCGCCGCATTGACGATGAATCCGTCTGCGGCCTGCGCGACGGCTGCGGCGCACAGCGCAAAGGAGAGCAGCGCGGCACGAAGACCGGTTCGAAGTTGGGTATTTGTCATGATGAGTCCTCTAAGATTGGAAGGAAGGGTGAATGTGGGTTCGCTGCATGAAGCGGAATGTC